>DASQDS010000708.1:0-9218 GCA_035634075.1 Pilimelia sp.
CTGGGGCAGCAGGATGTGCCGCATCACCTGGGCCTTGCGCATGCCGACGGCGTACGCGGCCTCGGACTGGCCGCTGGGCACCGCCCGGATGCCGGCCCGGAACGCCTCCGCCAGCACCGATCCGTTGTAGAGGGTCAGGCCGAGGACGACGGCCCAGAAGGCGGGAAACGGCGCGTCGATGAGGTACGGCATGCCGTACGCCAGAAAGAAGATCATGAGCAGCAGCGGTACGGCGCGGCAGAACTCGATGACCGCGCCCACCGGCAGGCTGACCCAGCGGCGCTCGGAGAGCCGGCCCACCGAGAAGATCACGCCGAAGGACAGCGCCAGCACCATCGCGGTCAGCGCCGCCTTCAGGGTGCCCCATAGGCCGGGCAGCAGGAACTCCTGCCACACCAGCGAGGTGGTGAACGGCTTCCACAGCGCGGACTCGAACTGGCCCTTGGCGTCGACGGTGCGCAGGACCCACCAGAGCAGCGCGGCGGCACCCACGCCGAAGACGGCCGTCAGGACGGCGTTGCGGACCCGCGCGCGCGGGCCGGGGTGGTCGTAGAGGACGGGGTTCATCGCCGCACCGCCAGCCGGTTGCCGAGCCAGTTGAAGAAGTACCCGGTCGGCACGAGCAGCGCCACGAAGGTGCCGGCGAAGACCAGGAAGATCGCGATCACGGCGTCGCCGTTGTCATTGATCAGCACCTTCATCGCGTTGGCCGCCTCGGCGACGCCGATGACGCCGGCGATCGTCGAATTCTTGGTCAGTGCGATGAGGATGCTGCCCAGCGGGGCGATCACCGCGCGGCCCGCCTGCGGCAGCACGACGATCCGCAGGGTCTGGGCGAAGGTCAGCCCGATCGCCCGCGCCGCCTCGGCCTGCCCGGCCGGCACCGTGTTGATGCCCGAGCGGACGGCCTCGCAGACGAAGGCGGCGGTGTACGCGGACAGCCCGATGACGCTCAGCCAGAAATTGTTCAGCGCGATGTCGTCGGACAGCTTCAGGCCCAGCGTGGAGAAGAGGCCCAGGTTGCAGAAGACGATGATCAGGGTCAACGGCGTGTTGCGGAACGTGTTGACCCACACCGTGCCGATGCCGCGCAGCACCGGGACGGGCGAGACGCGCATCGCCGCCAGCAGCACGCCCAGCACCAGGGCGAGGGCGGCGGAGATGCCGGTCAGCCGGAGGATCCAGGAGAAGCCGGTGAGGAACAGCTCCTGGTTGTCCGGGTCGGAGAAGACGTCCATGCGGGGCTCCCAGGGGACGGGTCGCCGCGACGGGAGTGGGGCGGGCGCCGCGGCGCCCGCCCCACCTCGTGCGCGTGCTCAGGCGCAGTTGGTCAGCTTCGAGGTGTCCAGCTCGGGGGCGGCCTTGCCGCTCTTGCCGAGGGTGGCGTCCCACGCCGCCTTGTAGCTGCCGTCGCCGGCCGCCGCCTTGAGGATCTCGTTGACCTTCTCGCAGCCGGTCTTGTCGGCCTTGGCCAGCCCGATGCCGTACGGCTCCTCGCTGAACGTCTTGCCGACGACCTTGAACTTGCCGGCGTACTGCGACTGCGCGGCGTAACCGGCGAGGATGATGTCGTCGGTGGTCACCGCGTCGACGCTGCCGCCGGCGAGGGCCGTCACGCACTTGGAGTACGCGTCGAACTCCTGCAGCTGCGCCTGCGGGAACTCGGTCTTGATCCGCTTGGCCGGGGTGGAGCCCGCCACGGAGCAGACCTTCTTGCCGGCCAGCCCTTCCGGCCCCGCGAGGGTCGACGCGCTGGGCACCAGCAGGTCCTGACCGGCGATGTAGTACGGCCCGGCGAAGTTGACCTTCTCCTTGCGCTCGTCGTTGATCGTGTACGTGGCCACGACGAGGTCGACCTGGCCCTGCTGGAGGAACGGCTCGCGGTTGGCCGAGACCGTCGTCTTCCACTCGATGCTGCCCGCGTCCACGCCGAGGCCCTTGGCGATGATCTTCGCGATCTCGATGTCGAAGCCCTCGTACTGCGCCCCGGTCTGCAGCCCAAGGCCGGGCTGGTCCGCCTTCACGCCGACCACCAGCCGCTTGCTCTTCTCCGCCTTGCCGACGATCCCGGTCGCGGTGCTGCCACCGTTGTCCCCGGTACCCGCGTCGTCGCCGCCCTCGTCGCCACCGCACGCGGCAACGCTGAGAGCCAACATCGAGACGGCGACAACCGCCGCCATCCGCTTGATCCGCATCCTTGTCCTCCTCATTCGTGGGAGCCGGTCCCCGTCCGAGCCCGTACCGCTCCCGGTCGACGTCAGTGCGTCAGGATCTTCGACAGGAAATCCCGCGCGCGGTCGCTGCGCGGGTTGGCGAAGAACTCCTCGGGCCGAGCCTGCTCGACGAGCTGGCCGTCGGCCATGAACACCACGCGGTTGGCGGCGTGTCGGGCGAAACCCATCTCATGGGTGACGACGATCATCGTCATGCCCTCGCCGGCGAGCGCCGTCATCACGTCGAGGACCTCGCCGACCATCTCCGGGTCCAGCGCGCTCGTCGGCTCGTCGAACAGCAGCGCCTTCGGCTGCATGGCCAGGGCGCGCGCGATCGCCGCGCGCTGCTGCTGGCCGCCGGACAGCTGGGCGGGGTACTTGTTCGCCTGGTTGGCGATGCCGACGCGCTCCAGCAGCGCCATCCCGCGGTCCTTGGCGGTGGCGGCCGCCTCGCGCCGCACCTTGATCGGGCCGAGGGTGACGTTGTCCAGGATCGTCTTGTGCGCGAACAGGTTGAACGACTGGAACACCATGCCGACCTCGCTGCGCAGCCGGGCCAGCGCGCGGCCCTCGGCCGGCAGCTCGCGGCCGTCGAAGACGATCCGGCCCGAGTCGATCGCCTCGAGCCGGTTGACCGCCCGGCACAATGTGGACTTGCCGGACCCGGACGGGCCGATGACCACCACGACCTCGCCGCGGTCGACGGTCAGGTCCACGTCGCGCAGCACGTGCAGCGGCCCGAAGTGCTTGTTGACCTTCTCCAGAACGATGAGCGGCCCAGCCGTCGCATCCGTCATGCCCACCCGTCCCGTCCGCCGCAGCGTTGATCCGCTGGTCACTTTAGGCGGCGAAAGAGGTCAGAACCCCACCGAGATGGTCACGGAGCCGTAACGCACGCCGCTCAGCCGGCCCGGCCCCGGACCACCAACCGGCCGAGCAGTTCCTCGGTCGCCGCCGTCACGGCCGCCACCGCCGCCTCGAACGCCTCCGCGTTGTGCGGGGCGGGGCGCTGGAACCCCGAGATCTTGCGGACGTACTGCAGGGCCGCCGCCCGCACGTCGGCGTCGGTCACCTCCTCGGCGTACGGCTCGCGCAGCGTCTTGATGCTCCGGCACATGTCGACCTCCCTCGCGGCGCCCGCGCGCCCGCTCCCCACCCAGTGTGCCGGCCCCGCCGGCGGGTCTACCCTTGGCACCGTGCCGAAGAGCTTCCAGGTCGTGACGTACGGCTGCCAGATGAACACGCACGACTCCGAGCGGATCGCCGGCCTGCTGGAGGGCGCCGGCTACGTGCGCGCCGCGGACGGCGACGCCGACGTCGTCGTGTTCAACACCTGCGCGGTCCGGGAAAACGCCGACAACCGGCTGTACGGCAACCTCGGCCACCTGCGGCCGGTCAAGAGCGCCCGGCCGGGCATGCAGATCGCCGTGGGCGGGTGCCTGGCGCAGAAGGACCGCGGCGAGATCGTCCGCCGGGCGCCGTGGGTCGACGTGGTGTTCGGCACCCACAACATCGGCTCCCTGCCGGCGCTGCTGGAGCGCGCTCGGCACAACGCCGCCGCCGAGGTCGAGATCCTGGAGTCGCTGGAGGTCTTCCCGTCGACCTTGCCGGCCCGACGCGAGTCCGCGTACGCCGGCTGGGTGTCCATCTCCGTCGGCTGCAACAACACCTGCACCTTCTGCATCGTCCCCAGCCTGCGCGGCCGGGAGAAGGACCGGCGCCCGGGCGACGTCCTGGCCGAGGTGCGGGCGCTGGCCGACGAGGGCGTCCTGGAGGTGACGCTGCTCGGGCAGAACGTGAACTCCTACGGCGCCGAGTTCGGCGACCGGCACGCGTTCGGCAAGCTGCTGCGCGCCTGCGGCGCGGTGCCGGGGCTGGAGCGGGTGCGGTTCACCAGCCCGCACCCGAAGGACTTCACCGACGACGTGATCGCCGCGATGGCCGAGACCCCGAACGTGTGCCACCAGCTGCACATGCCGTTGCAGTCCGGCTCCGACGCGGTGCTGCGGGCGATGCGCCGGTCGTACCGGGCGGAGCGGTACCTCGGCATCATCGACAAGGTCCGGGCCGCGATGCCGGCCGCGGCGATCACCACGGACATCATCGTCGGCTTCCCGGGCGAGACCGACGAGGACTTCGCCCGCACGCTCGAGGTGGTGCGCGCGGCGCGGTTCGCCTCCGCGTTCACGTTCCAGTACTCCAAGCGCCCCGGCACGCCGGCCGCCGAGCTGCCGGGCCAGGTGCCCCGCGAGGTGGTCCGGGAGCGGTACGGGCGGCTCGTCGCCTGCGTCGAGGAGACCGCCTGGGCGGAGAACAAGACCCTCGTGGGCAGCACCGTCGAGGTGCTGGTGGCCGTGGGGGAGGGCCGCAAGGACGAGCGGACGGGCCGGCTCAGCGGCCGGGCGCGGGACGGCCGGCTCGTGCACTTCGCCACCGGCGGGCTCGGCGGGGCACTGCGACCCGGCGACGTCGTGCACACCACGATCACGTACGCGGCGCCGCACCACCTCAACGCCGACGGGGCGCCGGTGTCGCACCGCCGGACCCGGGCCGGCGACGCCTACGAGGCCGGCCGCGCCCCCCGTACGCCCGGCGTGCTCCTCGGCCTGCCCACGGTCGGCGCCCCACCGGCGGCGCCCGCGCCCGTCGCGGCCTGCGCGCACGACTGAGCGGCCTGCGCGACTGAGCGGCCTGCGCGACTGAGCGGCCTGCACGACTGACCGGCCTGCACGACTGAGCGGCCTGGCGCGCGACTGACCCGCCGCGCGACGCGGTCCCGCCCCCCGGGTGGGGGACGGGACCGCGGTGCCTATCGGTCGGTCAGCCGCAGGTGGCCGTGCCCAGCCGCACCTGGGCCGGCGCGCTGGCCGGACCGTTGGCGGTGAAGCCGATCGAGACCGACGCCCCGGCCGCCAGCGACGGCGCCCAGGCGGGTGCCGCCGCCGTGACGGTGGTGCCGCTCTGGGTCACGGTGGCGCCCCAGCCGCTGCCGAGCGTCACGCCGGCCGGCCAGGTCCACGTGCCCCGCCACGGGCTGACCGCGGAGGTGCCGGTGTTCGTGATCGTCAGCGTGCCCTGGAAGCCGCCCTGCCACGCGTTGGCCTGCGCGTACGTGGCGGTGCAGGCGCCCGGCGGCGCGCTGGTCGGCCCCCCGGTGGGACCGCCGGTCGGCCCGCCCGTGGGACCGCCCGTGGGTCCGCTGCTGCCCGACGGCGGGTCGAGGTACGGCTGGAGGATGGCCTGCTTGGCGGTGTTGACGTTCGTCCAGTCGTCCAGCGCGATGCCGCCGGTGTCGCCGGAGTTCGGGTTCCACGACCAGTACGTGAACGACATGCCGGTGGAACCGCGGCCGGTGTAGGCCATCAGGTTCTCCAGCCAGACCTTGTCCTTCGGGTCGACCAGCGTGCTGCCGAACTCACCCAGCATGATCGGGGCGATGTTCTGCTTGTAGATGTAGCCCCAGTACTTGTCCCAGATCGCCGGCAGGTTGGCCGGGTAGTTGGGGGCGTCGAACCAGCTCTGCCGGAAGACCGAGGTGGCGTACTCGTGCGGCGAGTAGACCAGCCGGTTCGCGACGCTGAGCCGCACCGGGTGCGTGGCGACGCGGGTCAGGTTGCCGCCCCACCAGCCGCAGTCCTCGTCGTTGCTGGTGTCGCCGTCCCAGACGTTCGACAGGCCACCGCTCGGGCAGCTCACGCCCTCGACGAAGATCAGCCAGTTGGGCTGGACCGACAGGATCGCGTTGCCGGCGCGCTCGGCGGCCAGCCGCCAGTCCCGGGCGGGGTCGCCGCAGCCCCAGCAGGCGCCGGTGGCGTTCGGGTTGGTGCCCTCCGCGTGCGGCTCGTTGTGCAGGTCCGCGCCGATGACCGTGGTGTTGCCGGCGTAGCGGCGGGCCAGCATCTGCCAGTCCGCGATCCAGGTCGACTCGGGCACCCCGGCCGTGTACCACAGCGCCGACTGGCCGGCCGAGGTCGGCCGGTGCCGGTCGAGGATCACCCGCATGCCCTTGGTGCCCGCGTAGTTGATCACCTTGTCGAGGATCTGCAGCGGGGAGTTGCCGACGAGGTCGGGGTTGACGAAGTCGTTGATGCCGGAGGCGGTCGCGCCGGCCCGCAGCGCGTCGTTGGAGAACGGGATCCGCAGCGTGTTGTAGCCCAGGCTGGCCATCTTGTCGACCTGGCCGCGCCACGGGTTGTTCGACCACAGGCCGTGGAACGTCTTGTTGTCGGTCTCCATGCCGAACCAGTTGATGCCCGTGATCCGGACGGTGGTGCCGCGGCTGTCCACGATCTGGTTGCCATTGGTGTGGTAGTAGCCCACGCCGGTGTCGGCCTGCGCCGTGCCGGTCGTCAACGTGGCTGCCAGCACCGCGGCGGCGGCGGTGGCCGTCGCGGCCAGCGCACCGCCGAGCGCGGTGAGCCTTCTTCTGCGGGTCATGCGAGCTTCAGCTCCGTTCGTATGTTCCCGGCGCCGGCCGCGCGGCAGGGGGACGGCCAGCCACCTGATGGGGGTGGGAACCCGCCGGCGCCAGGTCAGCGCGGGGCAGGAGTGCAGGGGCCCGCCCGGGGGCACCTGATGATGGTGCGGGGAGATGCTGCGAGGGTGGCGCAGTGCGGCAGCGTGGTGGACGTGCCGCAGCAGGCGCGGAGGACAGACTCCGCGGGCTCGCGTGAATGGAAGCTGCCCGGCTTCCGACCAATTCTTACCACAGCGCGGCGGCGCGTCAACGGCAATCGATTTCCACCGCGGGCCGGCCGTACTGTGACCGGATGAACCTGCCCGAGCCCACGCCGACGCTCGCCCGGACGCCGGCCGTCCTGACCGCGCTCCTGACCGGCCTGTCGCCCGACTGGCTGCGCCGCGACGACGGCCCCGGGACGTGGAGCGCGTACGACATCGTGGGGCATCTGCTGCACGTCGAGGAGGCCGACTGGGTGCCCCGCATCCGGCTGATCCTGCGCCACGGCACCGCGCGCCCGTTCCAGCCCGTCGACCGCGAGGCCATGCTGGCGCACCGGGAGCGGGAGCCGGCGGAGGCGCTGCTGGCGCGGTTCCAGGCCGCCCGGCACGCCAGCCTGGCGGACCTGTCCTCGCTGGACCTCACGGCGGCCGATGTGGACCGCCGCGGCCTGCACCCCGACCTCGGCGAGGTCACCGTCGGGCAGTTGCTGGCGACGTGGGTCGCGCACGACCTCACCCACCTCGCCCAGATCGGCGAGGTGCTGGCCCGCCGGTACGCCGACGACGTGGGCCCCTGGCGCGCCTACCTGCCGGCGCTGGACCGCACCGCCGCCGCCGAGTAACCGGTCAGCCGGCCTGCTCGGCGAGCTGGAGGAACTGCCGCTTGGCGGCCAGCGCCTGCTCGGCGTCGCGGATGCGTCGTGAGTCCCCGGCCGCCTGCGCCCGCGCGAGCCGCTGCTCTGCCTCGGCGACCTGCTCGCGCATCTGCGTCAGCAGCGGGTTGGCGGACGGCTCCGTGCGCCGCCACGCCGATTCCATCGCCTGGCGCACCCGCTCGTCCACGGCCCGCAGCCGGCGGTCCAGCCCGGTGGCCGCCTCGCGGGGCACCCGGCCGACGTCGTGCCACTGCCCCTGGATCTCCCGCAGCGTGGCCTGCGCGGCCCGGGGGTCCGCGTCGACGTCCAGCGCCTCCGCCTGGCGCAGCAGCTCCTGCTTGCGGTCCAGGTTGCCCTTCTGCTCGGCGTCGCGCGCCGAGAACACCTCACTGCGCCGGCTGAAGAACGCGTCCTGCGCCGCCCGGAACCGCTCCCAGAGCCGCTGCTCGGCCTCCTTCGAGGCGCGCGGCGCCTCCTTCCACGCCGCCATCAGCTCCTTGAGCCGGTTGGCGGTGGCCGCCCAGTCGGTGGACTCCGCCAGCGCCTCGGCCTCCGTGACCAGCTCCTCCTTGGCGCCCTGGGCCTGCTTGCGCTGGGCGTCCAGCGTGGCGAAGTGCGCCCCGCGGCGGCGGGTGAACCCGTCCCGGGCGGCCGCGAACCGCTTCCACAGCTCGCCGTCCGCCTTCTTGTCGATCCCCCGGATCGATTTCCACTCGTCGAGGATCTCCTTGAGCCGGTCGCCCGCGGTCTTCCAGCCGGTCGACTCCGCCGCCAGCTTCTCCGCCTCCTCGACCAGCGCGGTCTTGCGGGCCAGCGCGTCCGAGCGGGCGGTCTCGCGGGCCGCGCGGGCCGCCTCCGCCTTCTCCTCCGCCACGCCCGAGAGCTTGTCGAGCCGGGCGGCCAGGCCGTCGACGTCGCCGACGACGTGGGCCTCGGCGAGCGACTGTCGCAGCCGCCGGACGCTCGACAGGGAGTGGTTGGCGTCCGCGGTGCCCGAATTCAGCCGGGCCTCGATGAGGTCGACCTCCGTCACCAGGTCGGCGAAGCGCCGGGCGAAGTGCGCCAGCCCCTCCTCCGGGGGACCCGCCTGCCAGGAGCCCACCACCCGCTCGCCCTCGGCGGTCTTGACGAAGACCGTGCCGTCCGCGTCGACCCGACCGAAGCTCGTCCAGTCGCTCATGTGCCCATCCTCGTCTTCCCGGGCCGCCGGGACGGGGTCCTCCCGGCGATCACCGCCATAGCGCAGTGAGTGTCATGCACAGTCTCTTACGGCATTGTCACAGGTCCAACCCCGTTGGCGGGAAGCGCCTGAACCCGACCGTGACCATACGGTGTCCTAGGTCCCAGGCGGCAGCCCAGGCCTCCTGCGACGCTACGGTGGTGCCGTGTCACTGGTCGCCGCGGCGGTGTGCCCGCATCCGCCCGTAATGATCCCCGAGCTGGCCGCGGGCGCCGCCGCCGAGCTGGCCGACCTGCGTGCCGCCTGCGACGGCGCGGTCGCGCACCTGCTCGGTTCGGGCGCGCGGCGGATCGTCGTCGTCGGCGCGGACACCCGCACGCGTGAGCACGCCGGCGCCGGGCACGGCTCCTTCGCACCGTGGGGCGCGCCCGGCGTGACGGTCGGCGGGCCGGCCGCGGAGCCGCCGCCCGGCCGGGAGCCGCTGCCGCT
>DASQDS010000709.1:0-4459 GCA_035634075.1 Pilimelia sp.
GTCCCGCCCGGCGTGTCGCGCCGGCGCCCGGGCCACCTGGCCGGAGGGAGGTACGGATGCCGTCACGGCAGGACCAGTTGCACTCGTACCAGTTCGCGGTCCAGCGCGTGGTGGCGGCGCTGGTCATGCGGGAGACCGACCCGGCGCAGTCGCCCTTCCGCCGGGCCGCCGGTGCGACCCTGGCGAGCGTCCTCGTCGCCCTCATCACGCTTGGTGCCGTCGCGGTCTACGGGGTGCTCGTCGGCGGCGGTTCGCAGCGCTGGCGCACCGCGAAGGTCGTGCTCGTCGAGGCGGATTCCGGCACCCGGTTCGTCTTCCAGGACGGCAAGCTGCACCCGGTGCTCAACTTCGCCTCCGGCGCCCTCATCGTGGGCAATGCCACCAAACCGACGCGGGTGTCCCGCAAGTCGATCCGGGGCGTGCCCCGCGGCTCGACGCTCGGCATCGCCAACGCACCGGACACGCTGCCCGACCGCCGCTCGATGCTGGGGCACCCGTGGACGGTGTGCTCCGCCGCGGTGCCGGGCGGCGGCTCCGGTCCACAGTCGACGCTGATGGTCGGGGCGGATCCCGCCGGCGGCAATCCGCTCGGCGAGCGCGGGGTGCTCGTCCGCGACACCCGGGGCGGTGCACACCTGGTGTGGCAGCAGCGGCGCCACCTGATCCGGGACGAGGGCCGAGTGCTGCGGGCGTTGGGCTGGGCCGGCCAGGCGCCGACCAGGGTGGCGACCGCCCTGCTCAACAGCCTGCCCGCGGGGGCCGACCTCGGGCTGATCCGCATCACCGGCCGGGGTGAGGCGTTCCGGCACCTGCCCAAAATCCGGGTCGGCGAGGTCATCGTCGTCAAGGGGCAAACGGGCGGGGACCAGTTCGTGGTGGCGCTGCGGAACGGGCTCGCGCCGATCACCGCTGTGCAGGTCGCCCTGCTCCTCAACGACCCGGAGACGGTCGAGCGCGTCGGCCAGCGCGCGGCCACGCCGCTCCTGCCCGGCGACATCATCGACGTGCCCCAACTGGCCGACCTGGTCCCGGACGAGGGGGCGCCGCCGGCCACCACCCCCACCCTGGCCCCCGCCGACACGGGCGCGCTGTGCGCGGTCGCGCGCGACGACGCCGGCGTCGCCGAGGTGCGCGTTGGCGCCCGCGTACCGGACGTGGCCGACGCGTCCCGGACGCCGACCAGCACCCCGGACGGTGCGGTGCTGGCCGACTACATCCTGGTGCCGCCGGGTCGCGGCGCTCTGGTCGAGGCGGTGCCCGCCGCCGGGGTGCAGGGCGGGACCATGTCGTTGGTCACCGACCTCGGCCGCCGGTACGCGGTGCCCACCGCGGACGTGCTGGCCTCGATCGGGCTCGCCGCCGTCAAGCCGGCCCGGCTCCCCGCCAACGTGGTGGCGTTGCTGCCCGGTGGGCCCGCGCTCGATCCTCAGGCGGCTCGCGCGGTGGCGCAGTCATGACGCGGTACGCCCGGGTTTGGGCGAGCGTTGCGGGATTTGCCACGAGGGCTACCGCGGCTCGACACGGGGGGCTACCGTCAGCCACGGGAGGCGCGGTGGCGTCTCCTCATGGATTCGCGCGCCGACCGGCTCACCCAGCCGGGTCCAGGATGGACGGGCGTGGCAAGGGTACACACACGATCACGAGAGCGGGGTGACATTCGGGTGTCCGGAACGCAGGCAGAAGCCGCCGTCATGCAATCGACCGCCGCGAAGTTCGAGCAGGGCAACCAGTCGCTGCAGTCGATGCTGACGAACCTCATGGGCCAGCTCGAGGGGCTGCAGTCGGCCTGGCAGGGCCTGGCCGGCAAGAGCTTCTCCGAGGTCAAGCAGGCGTACAGCGCCGAGCAGCAGAAGATCCAGGACGCGCTGCTGCAGACCGCCGAGGCGATCCGCACGTCGGGCAAGACGTACACGACAACCGACGAGAGCGCGGCCAGCCGTGTCTCCGCCACCAACCGCGGCGTCTCGCTGCCGCTCTGATCCCTGGGAGGGGTTGATCTCTCATGTCTGACGGAGTGCTGGTAGTTCAGTTCGGGGCGCTGCAGACGGCGGCCGGCAACATCGAGGCCGCGCTGAGCAAGATGCAGAACACGCTGAGCCAGTTGGAGAGCGACGCGGCGCCGCTCGTCGCCAGCTGGGGCGGCGACGCCAAGGAGGCGTACGAGATCAGGCAGGCCAAGTGGCGGACGGCCTCGCAGGAGCTGGCCAACATCCTGAAGGGGATCAAGGGCGCGGTGGACGAGTCCGCGACGGAGTACATGTCGACCGAGAAGAAGAACACCGCGCTGTTCCAGTAGGCGTCTGCACGAAGACGGGCCGGTCGCCGGCCCCCGGTCGAGCTGCGGTTCGCGCGCTGTGCGAAGGGTGGGCACCGCCCCGGCGGTCGCCCACCCTCAGCATTCGTGCCCTGCCCGAGCATTCGTGCCCTGCCCGGCTGCGTCCGGCCGGCTCTGCCGGGCGCGCTTGGCCCGGCTGCGTCAGGCCGGCTCTGCCGGGCGCGCTTGGCCCGGCTTGTCACGCGGCCGGCTCTGCCGGGCGCCAGCGGCGGCGCATCCCGCGCGGCAGCACGAGCGCCAGCAGCAGCACCAGAACGGCCACCCCGGCACCGCACGCGGCCAGCAGCATCGCCCGGTGGCGGCTGCTCTGCCGGCGCTCCTGGGCGGCGGCGGCCGCCGGGTCGGGTTCGACGGCGGCGAGGGGCCGCGCCCGGACGGGCGCGGCGCCCGCGACGGCCTCGGTCACGGCGCGGGGCGGATTGACCACGCCGCTGCCGTAGGCGGGGCTGTGCGCCCCGCCCGGCGCCGGATCCGCCGTGGCGATGATCCGCCGCACGACGTCATCGGCGGAGAGTTCCGGCTGGTACTGACGGATCAGCGCCGCGGTGGCGGCCACGATCGGGGCGGCGTAGCTGGTGCCGCTGCGCACGTGGTAGCCGCCCGGCCACGCCACGGGTACGTCGCCGCCCGGGGCAACGACGTCCACATAGTCGCCGACCTGCGAATATTCCTGGCGCACCCCGTCCGCGCCGATCGCGCCGACACCCAGCACGCCGTCGTAGCTGGCCGGGTACGGGTCCGGATTGTTCTCCGCGTGGGCGTTCCCGGCAGCGGCGACCACCACCACGTCCGCCGCGCGGGCGTACTCGATGGCGCTGCGTACGGCGGGCTCGTCCCGGATCAGCACCACGGACAGGTTGATCACCTTGGCGCCGTGGTCCACCGCCCAGCGGATCGCCGCGCCGAACTCGCCCGGGCCGACGTTCTCGCCCTGGAGCTTGCCGTCGATCAGCAACTGTTCGCTGACCCGTACCGGCAGGATCTTGACGGCCGGCGCCAACCCGCGCACCGCGACCCCCTCGGCCGGCGCCGCGGCGATGAGGCTCGCCACCGCGGTGCCGTGGCCGACGCAGTCCCGCCGGCCGTCCGCGCCACCGTCGAGGAAGTTGGCGCCCCGCAGGACGCGACCGGCGAGCTGGCGGTGGGTGGCGTCCACCCCCGAGTCGATCACCGCGACCGTGACGCCGCGGCCGTCGGCGAGCGCCGCGACCCGCTCCGGCCGCAACCGCTGCCGCGCCCAGGACACCGTGGCGGGCGGCTGCGGGGGCTCGTCCGTCGCGCACGCCGGGGCGGCGCCGGCCGGCGTGGGGGCGGCGACGAGGGCTCCCGCGGCGCCGATGACCAGGGCCGCGACGGCCGTCAGGGCACGGTGCCCCCGCATCCGCCACCTCCGCTGTCGTGTCATCCCGGCACGGCGATGGTATCGGTGTGGGGCACGACAGCGGGAACCTGTGCCAACCAGGCATTGTGATCCCGCCGCCACCTTGTAGGTTGTACGCGATGCGTAGGTGGTAGGACGCCTGCGGCCGGGTACGCGGAAGGAGAGTGGCCGTGACCGGATGGGAGCCGGCCACCGAGGCTGAGATCGCCATGCGCGATGCGCTACGCGGCGGTGACCAGGAGTTGTACTTCCGCATCCTGGCCGGCACGGAGCTGCTGCTGCCGGTGTCCGCCGACGCGCTCGCCGGGCGGGCGCCGATGGGGTGGGGCACCTGGACCACCGGCGGGCGCACCCACGTCCTGGCGTTCACGTCCCCGGAGGCATTGCAGGCTTGCCTCGCCGAGCACGCCGGCTCCGCGCGGCGGCTGCAGTACCACGAGCTGGCGGCCGGTTGGCCCAACCTGGAGTGGTGGCTGGCGGTCAACCCGGGCCTGCCCATCGAGGGTTACCTTCCCGCGTGGTTCGTCTCCCAACTGGCTCGCGGCGACGTTCGCCTGCCCGGCCGGACGATGGCCGCGCGGGCCCGGCTCGAGCAGGCGGAGAGCTCGTCGGGCCGGGCGCTGACGGCCGCGCCCAGCGCCGACCGCGGCGCGCCGGCACCCGCCTCCGCACCGCCGTACGCCACCTCGACGGCCGGGCTGCCGACCCGGCCCGTACCGCCGACGGGCCAGCGCGTCGACGGC
>DASQDS010000710.1:0-1790 GCA_035634075.1 Pilimelia sp.
GCCGCCGCGACCGTCAAGGCCGCCCTGCGGGCCGACCTGCTCGGCGCGGTGGGCCGGCGAGGCCCGGTCTGGCTGGCCGGCCAGCGCACCGGCGCGCTGGCCACCCTCGCCGGGCGCGGGCTCGACGCGCTGGACGCCTACTTCACCGGCTACCTGCCCCAGCTGGTGCTGACCGTCACGGTGCCGATCGCGGTGCTCGGTCGGCTGATCTTCGCGGACTGGACTTCCGCCCTGGTGGTCGCGGTGACGCTGCCGCTCATCCCGGCCTTCGGGGCCCTCCTGGGCTGGCAGGCGCGCGCGGCGACCGAACGGCAGTGGCGGCGGCTGCGCCAGCTCGGCGGGCACTTCCTCGACATGGTGCGTGGGTTGCCGACGCTGCGCGCGTTCGGCCGGGCCGGCGACCAGGTCGCGGCGGTGCGGCGGATGGCCGACGCGCACCGGGTGGCCACCATGGGGACGCTGCGGATCGCGTTCCTCTCCTCGCTGGTGCTGGAGCTGGTCGCGACGATCTCGGTCGCCCTGGTGGCCGTCCCGGTCGGGCTCCGCCTGCTCGACGGCGGCATCGACCTGCGGACGGCCCTGCTGGTGCTGCTCCTCGCCCCCGAGGCGTACCTGCCGCTGCGCGCCGCCGGCGCCCGCTTTCACGCCAGCCTGGAGGGGCTGACGGCGCTGGACGAGTCGTTCCGCCTGCTCGACGCCGCCGCCCCCGCCGGCCCGGCGGCCGCCCCGGCCCGCACCGCCGACCGGCTGCCCGACCCCGGCCGCGCCGAGATCGTCTTCGCCGGCGTGACGGTCGCGTACGAGCGCACCACCGCCCTGGTGGACGTGGATCTGACCGTGCGACCCGGCGAACGGCTCGCCCTCATCGGGCCCAGCGGCGCCGGCAAGAGCACGCTGCTCGGGCTGCTCCTGCGCACCGTGTCGCCCACCGCCGGCCGGGTCCTCGTCGACGGCGTCGACCTGGCCACCCTGGACCCGGACGCCTGGCGGCGGCGGATCGCCTGGGTCCCGCAGCGGGCGCACCTGTTCGGCACCACCCTCGCCGCCAACATCCGGCTCGGCGCGCCGGCCGCCGACGACGCCGCGGTCCGCGCGGCGGTGCACGCCGCCGCGCTGGACGACGTGGTGGCCGCCCTGCCCGACGGGCTCGGCACGCTCCTCGGCGAACGCGGCCACGGCCTGTCCAGCGGCCAGCGGCAGCGGCTCGCCCTCGCCCGGGCGTTCCTGCGGGACGCGCCGCTGCTCCTGCTCGACGAGCCCACCGCCCGGCTGGACGGCGCGTCCGAGGCCGCCGTCCTGCGGGCCACCCACCGCCTCGTGGCCGGACGCACGGCCCTGCTGGTGGCGCACCGGCCCGCGCTGCTCGCCCACGCGGACCGGATCGTCCGGGTGGCCGGCGGCCGCCTGACCGAGGTGCCCCGCCCGGTGGTCGGGCGCGCGTGATCCGGCCCGTGCTCGCCCCGGCCCGGCCCTACGCCGGGCGCCTGCTCGGCGCCGCCCTGCTGGCGGCGGGCACCGACCTGGCCGGGGTCGCGCTGATGGCCACGGCGACCTGGCTGCTCGTCACGGCCGCCGGGCAGCCGCCGCTGGCCGCGCTCACCGTCGCCATCGTCGCCGTCCGGGCGCTGGCCATCGCGCGGGGCATTCTGCGGTACGCCGAGCGGCTGGCCGGGCACGACGCCGTGCTCCGGGTCGTCACCGAGGTGCGTGCCCAACTCTTCGCGGGCCTCGCCGCCCGGCGCGGCCCCGCCGAGGTCCGTTCCGGGGACGCGCTGAGCCGGCTGGTCTCC
>DASQDS010000711.1:0-17068 GCA_035634075.1 Pilimelia sp.
CACCGCCGCGCCGGGGGTTCCACGCCGGTCGGCGCCCGCCGACGACCGGAGCTCCGATCGCCCCCGGCTCGCCGCCCCGCCGCCGGACGAGCCGCCAGCGGCCCCGCCCCCGCCCGCGCCGTCCCCGGTGACCGTGTCGTACGAGGCGGAGGCGCCGGCCAACACCCGCACCGGGGAGGCCCGCACCAAGCGGGTGGCGGCCGCCTCGGGCGGCACGGTCGTCGGGTTCGTCGGCCGCCGCCCCGGCAATACGCTGCGCGTGGCGGTGACCGTGCCGGTCGCGGACACCTACGACGTCCGAGTGGAGTACGTCTCCGGCGAGGCGCGCCCGGCGCAGGTGCGCGTCAACGGGGGTGCGGCGGTGCCGGTCCGGTTCCCGATGACGAGCGCCGACTGGTCCCGGGTCGGGTCGGTGACCCTTCGGCTGCGGCTCGCCGCCGGCGCCAACACGGTCGAGTTCGGCCACCCGGAGCAGTACACCCCGGACTTCGACCGGTTCACCGTCATCCGCAGCTCGTGAGAGTCCCGTGCGCCGGCCGGAACGCACAGCGGCGCGGCCCGGGGCTGCTGCCCCGGGCCGCGTCACATTCGGTGTTCCGGCGTCATCCGCGACAGCGGATCAGCGGACGTACACGTTGGGCCGGGTGATGGCGCCCATGCCGCTGCCGATGAAGTAGCTCGGGTGCGGCGGCTGGTTGTAGGACGTGTTCTGCCACGCGATCGCCACCCGGTACTGCGGGTCGTGCAGGAGCGTGTAGAGCCGCGTGGTGGTCGGCGTCGGCGTCGAGAAGATCCGCAGGGCGCTGTTGTTGGACGTGCGCCAGATGATCTCTTCGCGCCAGTCGCCGAGCAGGTCGCCCGAGAGCGCCGGGTTCGACTTCGTCCCGTTGCCCGTCGCCACCCCGGCGGCGGTCAGCAGGCGGGTCTCGCCACCGGTGCCGTACTTGTCGACCCGGGTGGCGTCGACCAGCTCGCGGGTGGTGTCGGCGTCCCACCAGGCGAGGTGGTTGGCCGACGAGGGCTGCCGGCCGACGGACTGGCCGGCGGAGTTGTACAGGCCGGACATGTTGGTGCCCGCGCCCCAGAACTCGCCGCCCGGGTTGCCGGCGTAGATGTCCGCCGCCACGCCCCGGCCCGGGCCCTCCGCGCCGCCGTTGTTCGGCCGCTGGAAGACGATCTGGCCGTTGCGCGCGTCGCGCAGCGTCGCCGACACGGCGTTGCCCGACTCGTGGATCGCCCACACTTCCTGGCCCGCCCGGCTCGGCACGAAGTCCGAGACATGCAGCGCGTCGCCGTGGCCCGCGCCCGCATACAGGCCGCGGCCGTTGTCGTCGAGCGTCATCGACCCGTAGATGATCTCGTCCCGGCCGTCGGCGTCGACATCGGCGACGGACAGCTGGTGGTTGCCCTTGCCGCCGTAGGCGCTGTTGCCCGAGGCCGTCGAGTCGAACAGCCAGCGCCGGGTGAGCGCGCCGTTGCGGAAGTCGTACGCCGCGACCATGGTCTTGGCGTAGTACCCGCGGCCCATGATGATGCTCGGCCGCTGCCCGTCCAGGTACGCGGTCCCGGCGAGGAACCTGTCGACCCGGTTGCCGTTGCTGTCCCCCCACGAGGAGTGGTTGCCGCGCGCGGGCTCGAACGCAACGGTGGAGCGCACCGCGCCGGTCAGGCCGTCGAAGGCCGTGAGGTACTCCGGCCCGGTGAGGATGAAGCCGTTCGCGTTGCGGTGCACCGCGGTCGTCCCGATGAGCTGGCCGGTGCCGGAGCGGCTGCCGTCGCCGGTCTTCATGACCACCTCGGCGCGGCCGTCACCCTCGTAGTCGTACACCTGGAACTGGGTGTAGTGCGCCCCGGCCCGGATGTTCGGGCCCAGGTCGATGCGCCACAGCCGGGTGCCGTTGAGCCGGTACGCGTCGACGAAGACGTTGCTGGTCACGCCGGCCTGGGAGTTGTCCCGCGAGTTGCTGGGGTCCCACTTGAGCACGATCTCGAGCTGGCCGTCGCCGTCCATGTCGCCGACGCTGGCGTCGTTCGCCGAGTAGCTGGAGCCCGGCGACGAGATCGGCACGTCGAGGTAGTTGCCGCCGGTGAAGCGCAGCGAGGCTTCCGACGCGGCCTGCTCCGTGCCGTTCACCACGGCACGCACCGTGTAGGAGGCGTCCGCCGCGGCGCCGTTGTCCAGGTAGTTGGTGGAGTTGGTGATCGGCGTGGCGGTCAGCCGCGTCCCGGCCCGGTACACGTTGAAGCCGGTGTTCGGCGCCTCCGTGCCCAGCAGCCGCCAGGACACCAGGTTGCCGCTGCCGGACCGCACGCTGATCAGGCCGCGGTTGAGGTCCTCGACCTGCTTGCCGGAGCCCGGCTGCGGCGGCGGCCCGGTCGTGGGTCCGCCGGTCGGCCCGCCGGTGGGCGGCCCGCCGGTGGGCGGCCCACCGGTCGGGGGTCCGCCGGTCGGTGGCCCACCCGTGGGCGGCCCGCCGGTCGGCGGGCCGGTGGTGGCCCCGACCGCGCCCGTGCAGACGGTGCCGTTCAGCGAGAACGACTCCGGCTCGGGGTTGGTGCTGCCGGACGTCCCGTTGAAGCCGAACGCGGTGGACGCGCCGGTGCCCAGGCTGCCGTTGTAGGAGACGTTCGTGGCGGTGAACTGGCTGCCGCTGGAGGTCACGGTGGCGTTCCACGCCTGCGTGATCTGCTGGCCGGCGCCGAAGGACCAGGTAAGCCGCCAGGATGTGAGCGGGTCACCCAGGTTCGTGATGTTGACGTTGGCGCCGAAGCCGCCCTGCCACGAGTTCGTGATCGAGTAGTCGACCCGGCAGCCGGTGGCGGCGGAGGCGGCGGTGATGGTGTAGACGCCCGCGCCGAGGACTGTCAGCGCGGCGGTGGCACCGAGGATGAGAGGGCGATGCCGTGCGATTGGCATGAAGGAGCTCCATGGGTGGTGGGGGGTGGTGGTCGCGTGCCATCGCATGTTGGCGGTGACCCCGCGCCGAAGCGGCGGGTGATGGCGTGGCGACCACGCAACGGCTGGGTCGGCTCCCGGCGCCCTGACTCTAGGACACCCGTTCAGCCCGACGCAATATAGACAGCCGCCTCATTATTACGTTTCAGAAATCACGGCGGTTCCGCCCGGCGGAACCGTCACCGCCCCGACGACCCGCTGCCCGGACAGCAGCTCCACGCCCTCGGCCGGCACGACCGCCGGCCCCGCACCATGGTTGAGCAGGAACAGCCAGCTCGCGCCGGCCCCCGCCCGCCGCACGGCCTCCACCCCCACCGGGGCGTCCGCCAGCACTGGCGGGGCTCCGGCGCCCGCCGCCACCTCCGCGAGGAGGTCCCGGTACGCGCCGTCGTCGAGCCGGGTGGAGAGGTACCAGGCCACGCCACGGCCGTACCGGTGCCGGGTCACCGCGGGCCGCCCGGCCAGCGCGCCGCCGGCGTACGACAGGACCGCCTCGGCGCCGGCCAGCCCGACGTCCTCGCTCCACCGCTGGCCGGTGCCGCCCGTGGAGAGCCCGACCGGCGCGTCGGCCGCGAGCGGGTGGAACTCCTCGACCCGCACCCCGAGCACCTCCCGCAGCGCGCCCGGGTATCCGCCCAGCCGCACCCGGGCGTGCTCGTCCGCCACTCCGCTGAGGTAGCCCGCCACGAGGTGCCCGCCGCCGGCGACGAACCGGCGCACGGCCGCCGCCGCCGTGTCGGACATGAGGTAGAGGCAGGGCAGGACCAGGACGGCGTACGGCGACAGGTCCCACTCCCCCGCGCCCGGGCAGACGATGTCGGTGGTGACGCCGGCGGCCCGCAGCGCCCGGTGCGCCGCCGCCACCTCGTCGGCGTAGTCCAGGTCGTTCGACGGCAGGTGGGTGGCCTGCAGCGCCCACCACGACGGCGCGTCGAAGGCCACCGCCACCCGGGCGGCGACCGCCCCCGCGTCCGCCCCGGCCACCCGGCGCAGCGCCCCGCCGAGCTCGACCACCTCGCGGAAGACCCGGCTGTCCGGCCCGGCGTGCGGGACCATCGCGGAGTGGTAGACCTCCGCGCCACCGCGGGATGCCCGCCACTGGAAGAACATCGCGCCGCGCGAGCCGCGGGCCACGTACCCCAGGCTCTGCCGTAGCAGCCGGCCCGGCTCCTTGGGGTGCATCCGGCCGGCCGTGTTGAGCACGTTCGGGGCGGTCTCCATCAGCAGCCACGGCCGGCCGCCGGCCCAGCCGCGGGCCAGGTCGCCGGCGAGCGCGGCCTGTCCCTCCGCGCCGGGCCCGGCCTCGGACGGGTAGTGGTCGATCGCGACCACGTCGACCTCGGCCGCCCACCGGGCGTGGTCCACCGGCACCCAGCCCCCGAGCACGAAGTTGGTGGTGACCGGGACGTCCGGGGTGTGCGCCCGCAGGACGTCGCGCTGCTCGGTGAACGCGGCGAGCAGCTCGTCGGAGGTGAACCGGCGGAAGTCCAGGGCCTGGGCCGGGTTGGTCAGGTACTGGGTGGCCAAGGGCGGCCGCACCTGCGCCCAGTCGCTGTAGTGCTGGCTCCAGAACGACGTGGTCCAGGCGTCGTTGAGGCCGTCCAGCCCGCCGTAGCGGCGACGCAGCCAGTCGCGGAACGCCGCCGCCGTCAGGTCGCAGTGGCACGTGGTCCCGTACTCGTTGTGGACGTGCCACATGGCCAGCGCGGGGTGCCCGGCGTACCGGCCGGCCAGCTCCGCCGCGATCCGCCGGCTGGCGGCCCGGTACGACGGAGCGCTGGCGCAGTAGGTGTCGCGGCTGCCGTGGGACAGCCGGACGCCGTCGCGGGTGACCGGCAGGCCCTCGGGGTGGGCGAGCGAGAACCACGGCGGCGGGGAGGCTGTGGGGGTCGCCAGCGCGGCCCGGACGCCGCCGTCGGCGAGCAGGTCGAGCACCCGGTCCAGCCAGCCGAAGTCGTACCGGCCCTCGGCCGGCTCCAGCCGGGCCCAGGCGAACACGCCGAGGCTCACCAGGTTCACCCCGGCCGCCCGCATGAGCGCGACGTCCTCCCGCCACACGTCCTCGGGCCACTGCTCCGGGTTGTAGTCCCCGCCGTAGCAAAGCCCGTCGATGCCCTTCGGCCAGCGCATTCGCGGAAACCTAGGCGGCCGGCGGAGGGGCTGTCAACCACGCCGCGCGCCGCGGACCGTTGACGTTTGTTGGGTTAGACGAAAAACTAAAGGGGTCGCCATCACCCTGGCGGCGCCGGCGATGGAGGAGACCGCATGCCCTACCGCCCACCCCTGGTGCCCCACGAGACCTTCGTCGCGGACCCGCCGGAGCTGCCCGTGCGCGCGCCGGGCGAGCACGGACTCGCCGCACTGGCCCGCGCCGAGCTGCTGGGAACGGACGCCCAGGGCGCCACGTTCAAGGCCGAGGCGGCGGACGGCGAGTCGCTGTCCCTGCACATCACCGCGGCCGGCGCTGGGGTCATCCGGGTCCGGCTGGCCGCCGACCCGCAGGCACGCAGCCGGTCGGCCCGGGCGCTGGCCCTCGTGCACCCGGGCGAGTACGCCGGCACGGAGATCACCGTCACCGCGGACACCGTCCGGCTGGTGGCCGGACCGCTGACCGCCGAGATCACCCTGGCTCCGTGGCACCTGCGGTTCCTCGACGCCGACGGGCGGGAGCTGCTGGCCCAGGACCGCGGCCTGGACGACATCAGCGGCCGGCTGCGCACCCTGCCGTTCGGCCGGTCCGCGGTCGGCGGCGAGGTGGTGGCCTACCACGAGAGCTTCGTGGCGCGCGGCGACGAACGATTCGTCGGCTTCGGGGAGAAGTTCACGCCGCTGGACAAGCGCGGGCAGCGGGCCCTGATGTGGAACTACGACGCGTTCGGCGCCGAGTCCGACCGGTCCCACAAGAACGTGCCGTTCTACCTGTCCAACCGCGGGTACGGCGTCCTGGTTGACAGCGGCATGCCGGTCGAGTTCGACGTGTGCCAGTCCACGCACAGCTGCGTGCAGATCCTCGTGCCCGACGAACTGCTCGACTACTACGTGATCGCCGGGCCGACGCCCGAGCTGATCCTGGACCGCTTCGACCAGCTCACCGGCCGGCCGCTGCTGCCGCCGAAGTGGGCGTTCGGCAGCTGGATCTCCTCCGGCTTCTACGTGGACACCCAGGACGCCGTGCTGGAGCGGGCCCGGCGCATCCGCGCGCGCGGCATCCCGTGCGACGTGCTGCACCTGGACTGCTACTGGCAGGTCGTCGACCACTGGTCGGACCTGCGCTGGGACGCCGAGAACTTCCCCGACCCGACGGGCATGCTGGCCACCCTCGCGGAGCAGGGCTTCCGGGTCTGCCTGTGGATCAACCCGTACGTCAGCCACCTCAGCCCCGCGTTCGCCGAGGCGGCCGCGGCCGGCTACTTCCTGCGCCGGGCCGACGGGTCCGCGTACGTGGCGGACGTCTGGCACGGCACGTTCCCCGCCTGCGGCATCGTCGACTTCACCAACCCGGCGGCCACCCAGTGGTTCGCCGACCTGCTCCGGCCGCTGCTGGAGCAGGGCGTGGCCGTGTTCAAGACGGACTTCGCCGAAGGGGTGCCGGCGGACGCCGTCGCGGCCAACGGGATGACCGGCGTGGAGCTGCACAACGTGTACGCGCTCCTGTTCAACGACGCCGTCGCCGACGTCACCCGGGAGGTCGCCGGGCACGGGCTGGTCTGGGCCCGCTCGTCCTTCCTCGGCGGCCAGCGGCACTCGGCCCAGTGGAGCGGCGACGTCAACGCCAGCTACCCCGCGATGGCCAGCACGCTGCGTGGCGGGCTGTCCCACGGCCTGTCCGGCGTCCCGTTCTGGAGCCACGACACCGGCGGCTTCCACGGCACGCCGAGCACCGACCTCTACATCCGCTGGGCGCAGTTCGGGGCGTTCTCGCCGCTGCTGCGCTTCCACGGCACGACAAGCCGGCTGCCGTGGGACTTCGCCCCCGAGGCGGAGCGGGCCGCCACCGAGTACCTGCGGCTGCGCTACCACCTGATGCCGTACCTCTACTCGGCCGCGGTCACCGCCGCCGAGACGGGCGCGCCGCTGATGCGGGCGCTGCTGGTCGACTCGCCGGACGACCCGGCCGCGTGGACCGCCGAGCTGGAGTACCGCCTCGGCACCGACCTGCTGGTCGCGCCGATGATCGACCCCGATGGCCGGCGGCACGTCTACCTGCCCGCCGGGCGCTGGGTGGACTGGTGGACGGGCGCGGTGCTCGACGGGGGGCGGCACATCGCGGTGGCGCCGCCGCTGGAGCGACTCCCGCTGTACGTCCGGCACGGCGCCCTCATCCCGACGACCGCGCCGCGCGACGCGCTGGGCGACGGGCCGTTCACCGACGTGACGGTGGTGAGCTGGGGCGCGGTGTCCGGGGACACGACGCTGCGGGACACCGACGGCGACACGACGGTGGCCGCCGTCCGCGACGGCGACGAGTTCCGACTGACGGTGACCGGGCCGAACCGGATCCGCCGGCTGGCGTTCGCGCCCGTCGACGGCGCACAGCCGCCGGCCCGGGTGGTCATCGACGGCGAACCGGCCGCCCTGGCGCGCTCCGACGACGGAACGGTGACGGCGACGCTGGGAGCGTCGCCCGCATAGAGACGGGGCGCCTTTGGTGGGGGCGCTCACGAACACGGCACTACCGCCAGCCAGGCGGTAGTGCCGTGTTATCGCGAACGCCGACGCCGGTGGGGCGCCTCAGCCCTTGACCGCGCCGATGATGACGCCCTTGACGAAGTGCCGCTGCACGAACGGGTAGACCGCGACGATCGGCAGCACGGTCACCACGACGACGGCCATCTTGATCGCCTGCGACGGCGGCAGCTGGCTCGGCTGGCCGGTGAACTGCGGCGAGAGCCCGGCCAGGATGAACGTCTGCAGGATCCGCTGGATCGGGAACTTGTCGTTGGCGTCGATGTAGAGCAGCGCGTTGAACCAGATGTTCCAGTAGCTGACCGCGTAGAACAGCCCGACCACCGCCACCACCGCCTTGGACAGCGGCAGCGCGATCCGCACCAGGATGCGGAACTCGCCGGCGCCGTCGATGCGGGCGCTGTCCAGCAGCTCCTGCGGGATGCCCTGGAAGAAGGCGCGGATCACGACCAGGTTGAACACGCTGATCGCGGTCGGCAGGATCAGCGACCAGAGGCTGTCCTTGAGGCCCAGGCCGGTCACCACGAGGTAGCTCGGCACCAGGCCCGGGTAGATCAGGAACGTGAGCAGGAAGTAGAACAGCAGCGACCGGTGGCCGACCGAGCCGGGCCGGGACAGCCCGTACGCGGCCAGCACGGTGAACGACAGGCTCAGCGCGGTGCCGACCACGGTGACCAGGGTGGAGATCCACAACGCCCGGGTGACCTGGCCGCCGGAGAGGATCACCTCGTACGCCGAGAAGTCCAGCCCGCGCGGGATCATCACCATCCCGCCCGCCGCGTTGATCGTCTCCCGCGAGGACAGGCTGGTCACCAGCACGCTCCACAGCGGAACGGCCACGGCCAGCACCACCAGGGCGAGGACCAACGCCTTCGCCCCCTGCCCGACCTTGGTCGGCGGCTCCTCCCACGGCGCCCGCCCGGTGCGCCGGCGCGGCTTGAGTGCGACGGTCTGCGTCATGACTTGGAATACACCCCCCGCTCGCCGACCACGTGGGCCAACTTGTTCGCCACCAGGATCAGCACGAGGCCCACCATGGCCTTGAACAGGCCGGCGGCGGCACCGTAGCCGTAGTTGCCGGTCGCGATGGACTTGTAGTAGACGAACGTGTCGAGGACCTCGGCGGCCTGCCGGCCGACCGCCTCCCGCTGGAGCAGGAACTGCTCGAAGCCGACCGACAGCGCGTCGCCCAGCCGCAGGATCAGCAGCAGGATGATGACCGGCCGCAGCCCCGGCAGGGTGATGTGCCACATCCGGCGCCAGCGGTTCGCGCCGTCCACGGCGGCCTGCTCGTACAGGTTGGGGTCGATCGTGGACAGCGCGGCGAGGAAGACGATCATCCCCCAGCCGGCGTCCTTCCAGACCGCCTCGGCGGTGACCAGCACGATGAACGTGTCCGGGTTGGTCATGATGTTGGGCGGCTCGACGCCCGCCTCGCGCAGCTCCTGGGCGAGCAGGCCGGCGCCGCCGAGCATCTGCACGAAGAACGTCACCACCAGCACCCAGCTGAAGAAGTGCGGCAGGTAGACCACCGTCTGGATCAGCGCCCGCAGCCTGGTGGACAGCACGCTGTTCAGCAGGATCGCCAGGAAGATCGGCAGCGGGAAGAAGAACGCCAGCTGGAAGCCCGTGATCGTCAGCGTGTTCCACAGCGCGTCCCAGAACGCCGCGTCGCTGAACAGCAGCTCGAACTGGCCCAGGCCGACCCACGGGCTGGCCACGAACGCCATCAGCGGGTTGTCGCCCAGGTACGGGTCGTAGTCCTGGAACGCCACCACGTTGCCCAGGACCGGCACGTAGTGGAAGACGAACAGCAGCAGCGCCGCCGGGGCGGCCATCATCAGCAGCGGCCAGTCCCGCCGCAGCCGGGCGCGCAGGGGAACCTTGCGCGGCTTCACCCGCGGCCGGCGGCCGGACCCGCCCGACCCCGGTGCGTCCGGGCCGGCCGGCCGGCCCGGGCTTTCGCCCGAGCCGGCCGGAACCGTCGCCTCCTGCGTACTCATTGCCCTACTTGCCCTTGTTTTCCAGCGCCTTGGCGAGCAGCTCGCGGGCCTGGTCGCCGCCGCCGTTGCGCCACTCCTGGTAGACCTTGTCCAGGTCGGTGAGCGGGCGCCGGCCCCGGACGATGTCGTTGAGCTTGTCGTCGGTGGGCACCGCGTTGGCGGAGAACTGCGAAGGCCACTCCACCTTCAGGCCCTCCCACGGGTCCTTCTCGCGGAACGGCACCGCCTTGTTGTGGAACTCGGTGACCTGCCGCGGGTAGTCCGGGGTGTCCGGGTACGGCTGGGTCACCGGGATCCGGCCGCTGATCCAGAAGCCGAAGGTGCCCTCCTTGAAGGCCAGGTCCGTCTTCACCGGCCCGCTGGCCGACCGGGTGAAGTGCCTGCCCTCCACGCCGTACTCGCGCAGCTCGAACTCCTTGCTGCCGAACGGCGCGGACAGCCAGTTCGACACCCGCAGCAGCTCCTGCACGCGCTCCTTGGGCAGGCCCTTCTTGATGAAGCAGTAGGAGATCGGCTCGTCCCGGAACCAGACCAGCGGGTCGCCGCCGGTGGCCGACAGGTACTGGACCGGCTGGATGTTGAAGCCCTTGGTGATCTTCTGCTGTTCCGCCTGCATGCCCTGCCAGGCGCCGAGGCCGTCCTGCATCATCCAGATCTTGCCGCTCTGGAAGAGCTGCTTCATGTCGCCGCCGGCGGTGGAGATGAGGGTCGGGTGGACCAGCCCCTCCTTGTACATCTTGGCGGTGAACTCCAGGGCCTGCCGGTACTCCTGGGTCTCCAGCCGGTGCTCCGGCGTGCCGTCGGGCTTGAGCCGCCAGCCCTGCTGCACCCCGTTGGGCACCTTGTAGTACATCTGGATCATCGCGAAGACGTCGCCGAACGCCCAGATGCCCTTCGTCTTGTCGGTGATGCGCTTGGCGACGGCGTGGAACTCCTCCACGGTCGTCGGGGCCGCCAGGCCGGCCTTGTCGAAGAGGTCCTTGCGGTAGAACAACGCCCACGGGAAGGACGCGCCGCCCGGGTTCGGGATCGCCCGCAGCTTGCCGTCCCACACGCACTGCTGCCACTGCGAGGTGGGCAGGCTGGCCAGGTTGGGGTACGCCGCCGCGGCGTCGCCGGCCAGGAACGGGGTGAGGTCCTCGAACAGCGTGTTGATCGCCTGGCTGAACCGCGGGATCTTGCTGACCTCCCAGTTCGGGATCGGCACCATGTCCGGCACGTCGCGGGCGCCGAACATGGCGTTCAGCTTGTCGGCATACGCCAGGCCGTCCTGCACGCTGAACTCGACGTCGATGCCGAGCTCCTTGTTGACCGACTGGGCGAAGCTGTTCTTCGCCAGCGCGGGCGGGGCCGGGCCCCACGCGGGCGCCATCGCGCGAATCCGCTGGCCGCTCTTGCCGGGCGCCTCGGCGACGGCGTCGACGAGGGACTTCGGGTAGGTGGAGTAGGCGTCGGAGATCGGCGGGACGCCCTTGATGTCGGCCGCCGGCAGGTCCAGGCCGAGTTCCTTGTATTTCGGCAGCACGCCGCTGTTGGCGTTCACGCCCGCGGCCTGGCCGCTGCCGCGGCCGACCTCCTCGCTGCACCCGGCCAGCAGGCCGCCGCCGGCGACGGCGCCGGCGCCGAGACCCATGAGGGTGAGGAAGTTCCTACGGTTGGTCGCCGTGCCCGTGAGGGGTGCGTCCACGGCCGACTCCCTTCGGGGTTGAAGAAAGGGGTTCAGGGGATGGTGGTTGAGCTGTAGAGTTAGTTCGTCTGCTGCCTAAACAAACTAGCCGACGGTGACAGGCGCCACAAGAAGCGGGACCACTGCGAGGGTGAGAACATGGCCGGCGAGCAAGGGGCAGGGCACAGTGTGCGCACCACCTCCGGACAGCCGGCTCCTGCCACCACACAGGCGCGGGGAGCGGGGCGGACGTTGATCACGATGCAGAGCGGGCCGCAACCGGCCGACTTCGCCGACGTGCGGGCCACCAACCTGGCCGTCGTGCTGGGGCACGTGCGCGCCAACGCCCCCTGCTCGCGGGCCGACATCGCCGCCGCGACCGGGCTCAACAAGGCCACCGTGTCCAGCCTCGTGGCCGACCTCATCGACCGGCGGCTGCTGCGCGAGACCGGCCAGACCGAGCACCGGATCGGCCGGCCGGCGACCATGCTTGTCGTCGACGGCCAGCTGTACGCCGCGATCGGCGTGCAGGTCGGCACCGACCACCTCACCGCCGTCGCCGTCGACCTGGCCGGCAACCGGCTGCTCAGCTGGCGGCGCTCGTTCGCCGGGCTCTCCGCCACCCCCGGCCGCGCCGTGGCCGCCATCGCCGCCCTCGCCGGGCGGGCGGGCGCCCGGGCCAGCCGCGAGGGCCGCGAGGTCCTCGGCCTGACCGTCGGCGTCCCCGGGCTGGTGGACTCCTCCGGCGTCGTCCGGCTGGCTCCCAACCTGGGGTGGCGGGACCTCGACCTGCGCGGCGAGCTGCGGGCCGCGCAACGGGGCGCCACGCACCCGGTGGACGTCGCCAACGACGCCGACCTGGCCGTCCTCGCCGAGCACCGGTACGGCGCGCACGCCGGTACGGCCAACCTCGTCTACCTCACCGGCGACGTCGGCATCGGCGCGGGCGTCGTGTGCGACGGGCGCCTCCTGCGGGGCACCCGCGGGTTCACCGGCGAGATCGGCCACGTGCAGGTCCGCCCCGACGGGCCGCCGTGCGGGTGCGGCCGCCGCGGCTGCCTGGAGGCGGTCGCCGGCGCCGCGGCCCTGGTCCGGCGGGCGCTGCCGGAGGTGGGCACCGACGAGGCGATCGAGGATTTCGCCCCCGAGGTGGAGGAGATCGCCCGGCGCGCGCGGGCCGGCGACGGGCCGACCCTCAAGGCGCTCGGCGAGACCGGCCGCGAGCTGGGTCACGGCATCTCCGTGCTGGCGAACGTCGTCAACCCCGAGGTCGTGGTGCTGGGCGGCTACTTCGCGCCGCTCGCGCGGTGGCTGGTGCCGGCCGCCGAGGCCGAGCTCGCCGAGCGTTCGGTGGCCCCGGACGCCGGCGGCTGCCGGCTCGTCGCCTCGGCGCTGGGCGCCGACGCCACCGCCGTGGGGGGCGCCGCCCGCGTGCTCGACGACATCGACGCCGGTCACCTCCCCGCCCCCCGCTGACGCCGGCCGCCAGGCGCCTCGCGGGCATCGATCGGCATGTTTGCAAGCGCTTTCCTATTGACCGCGTGCCGCCACGGTGCAAACCTCAGGAGGCTCGCGGCGAAACATGCGTGTAACCGCCCCCAACCGGGGCTGTTTTTAGCTCCCCTGTCGAAGCGCTTCGAACGATCTCCCGGCCCGGCCCCGTCGAAGCGCTTCACCACCGGACCCAAGAGGTGATCCAAGATGAGTGGACCGCAGACCGGCAGCTTCGCCGACCCGGGCGCCCCCGTGGCCGCCCGGGTGGCAGACCTGCTCGGGCGGCTCACCCTCGACGAGAAGATCGCCCTACTGCACCAGCAGCAGGCGGCCGTACCGAGGCTCGGCATCGGCGCCTTCCGGACCGGCACCGAGGCCCTGCACGGCCTCGCCTGGCTCGGCCCCGCCACGGTGTTCCCGCAGGCGGTCGGGCTCGCGGCCAGCTGGGACCCGGAGCTGGTCCGGACCGTCGGCACCGCGGTCGGCGAGGAGGTGCGCGGCTTCCACCACAAGGATCCGGGCCGGGCCGGCCTGAACGTCTGGGCGCCGGTGGTCAACCCGCTGCGCGACCCCCGCTGGGGGCGCAACGAGGAGGGTTACGCCGAGGACCCATGGCTCACGGGGGTCATGGGCACCGCGTACGCGGGCGGCCTGCGCGGCGATCATCCGACCTACCTGCGCACCGCGCCGACGCTGAAGCACTTCCTGGCCTACAACAACGAGACGGACCGCTCCACCACGTCCAGCAACCTGCCGCCGCGCGTGCTGCACGAGTACGACCTGCCGGCCTTCCGCGCCCCCATCGCCGCCGGCGCCGCGGTCGCCGTCATGGCGTCGTACAACCTGGTCAACGGCCGGCCCACCCACCTCAGCCCGCTGATCAACGACGAGCTGCGCCGCTGGACCGCCGACGACGTGCTGGTCGTCGGCGACGCCGACGGGGTGGGCAACATCGCCGGCTCGCAGGCCTACCACCCCGACCACCCCAGCGCGTTCGCCGCCGCGCTGCGCGCCGGCATCGACTCCTACACCGAGGACGGCGCCGACCCCGGCCCCACCGTGGCCCGGGTCACCGAGGCCCTGCGCCGCGGCCTGCTCACCGAGTCCGACGTGGACAGGGCAGTCGGCCGCGCCCTCAGCATCCGCTTCCGGCTCGGCGAGTTCGACCCCCCGGAGCGCAACCCGTACGCGCACACCACCGCCGACGTGGTCAACTGCGCCGCGCACCAGGAGCTGGCCCGGCGGGCCGCCCGCCGGTCGATCGTGCTGCTGCGCACCGACGGCGACCTGTTGCCGCTGCGCGCCGAGCGGGACCGGCGGGTGGCGATCATCGGCCCGCTCGCCGACACGCTCTTCGAGGACTGGTACAGCGGCACCCTGCCGTACGCCGTCACCGCGTACGGCGGCATCGCGGAGCGGCTCGGCGCGGACCGGGCGGTGTACCGCGAGGGCGTGGACCGGGTGCTGCTGCGGTGCGCCGAGACGGGCCGCTACGTGCGCGCCGTCGACGCCCCCGACGGCGGTCCCGTGCTGCTCGGCGGCGACGCGCCCACGCCGGACTGCTGGTTCGACATCTTCGACTGGGGCGCCGAGGTGCACGCGCTGCGCGCCGCCGCGAACGGCCGGCACGTCGGGGTGGACGCGGACGGCACCCTGGTCAACGACCAGCCCGGCCCCAACGGGTGGTTCGTCCGCGAGACCTTCCGGCTCCAC
This sequence comes from Pilimelia sp., assembly GCA_035634075.1. GTDB lineage: Bacteria > Actinomycetota > Actinomycetes > Mycobacteriales > Micromonosporaceae > DASQDS01. The sequence goes on from DASQDS010000711.1 coordinate 14,519, forward strand.
CGGCACGCCGACGGCACCGCGTCGCTGCACCACCTCGCCGGCGACCGCCACGTCGGCGTCGCGGCGGACGGCACCCTGCGCGCCGACGTGGCCGAGCCGGCCGCCGCCGCCCGCTTCGCGCTCGAGGTCGTCACCGACGGCCTGCAGGCCGCCGCGGCCGCCGCCCGGGACGCCGACGTGGCCGTCGTCGTGCTCGGCAACCACCCGATGGTCAACGGCCGGGAGACGCAGGACCGGGTGGACCTCGCGCTGCCCGCCGCGCAGGACGCCCTGCTGCGCGCCGTGCACGCCGCGAACCCGCGCACCGTCCTGGTGCTCACCAGCAGCTACCCGTACGCGGTGACGTGGGCCGACGAGCACCTGCCGGCCGTCCTGTGGTCCGCCCACGGCGGCCAGGAGTACGGCCACGCCCTCGCCGACGTGCTCTTCGGCGCCGGGCCGGGCGGGGCGGCCGTGGACGCGGTCGGCCGGCTGACGCAGACCTGGTACGCCGACACGGCGGAGCTGCCGGACCTGCTCGACTACGACATCATCGGCACCGAGGCCACGTACCTGTACTACCGCGGCACGCCGCTCTACCCCTTCGGCCACGGCCTGAGCTACACCCGGTTCGAGTACGAGGACCTGCGGCTGGACGCGGCGGAGGTCGGCCCGGACGGCGCGGTCACCGTGCGGGTCGACGTGGTCAACGCCGGCGACCGGCCGGGCGAGGAGGTCGTCCAGCTCTACACCCGGCAGCGCCGCTCGCGGGTGCGGCAGCCGCTGCGGCAGCTGCGCGACTTCCGGCGCGTGCGGCTGGCGCCCGGCGAGCGGACCACCGTGGAGCTCCTCCTGCCCGCCGCCGAGCTGGCCTTCTGGGACGTGACCCGCGGGCGCCCGGTGGTGGAGGACGCCCGGCACACGATCGCGGTCGGCTCGTCCAGCACCAACCTGCGGCTGACCACGACGCTGACCGTCCGGGGCGAGCGGATCCCGCCCCGGGACGCGCGGGGCGGGCCCGTCCGGGCCGCCGACGCCGACGACTACGCCGGGGTCGACATCGTCCCGGCCACGCCGGAGCGCGGCGACGCGCTGCGGTCGGCGTACGCCGGTGCGTGGCTGGTCTTCGCCGGGGTGGACCTGGGGTCGGGCGGCCCGCTGACCGCCGACCCCGGCACGGCCGGCGTAACCGTCCGTCTGGACGACCCCCGCACCGGCCCGGCGGCGGGCACGGGCGTCCGGGACGTCTATCTCTGCTTCGACGCGGCCGACGTTACGGTGGACACCGTGAGGTTCCGGGCGGCCGGTGGGGGCGCGGAGTGACGACCGTGCCGCGGGGGCGGCCGGAGCCCAAGCGCGCCGACATGGTGACGATCGCGGACGTGGCGCGGCACGCGGGCGTGGCGGTGAGCACGGTGTCGTACGTGCTCAGCGGCAAGCGGACGATCTCCGCCGACACCCGCGCCCGGGTGCTCGCGAGCATCCACACGCTCGGCTACCACCCGCACGCCGGGGCGCGGGCCCTGGCCAGCCGGCGGTCCAATGTGATCGCGCTGGTGCTCCCGCTGCGCAGCGGGATGCACCTGCCGGTCCTGATGCAGTTCGCCACGGCGGTGGTGACGACCGCCCGGGCCGTCGACCATGACGTGCTGCTGGTGACGGCGGACGAGGGACCGGCGGGGCTGCGCCGGATAGCGGCGAGCGCCATGGTGGACGGCATCATCGTGATGGACGTCGAGCTGCACGACCGGCGGATCGCCGTGCTCCGCGACCTGGAGCGGCCCAGCGTGCTGATCGGTCTGCCCGCGGACGCCGCCGGGCTGACCGTGGTCGACCTCGACTTCGACCGCGCCGGCGCGGCCTGCGCCGAATACCTCGCCGGCCTCGGCCACACCAGCATCGCGCTGCTCGGCGCCCCCGCGGTGGTGTACGAGCGGAACACCGCGTTCGCCCCGCGCACGATGGCCGGCTTCCTGGCGGCGGCCCGGCTGCGCGGCGTGGACGCGGTGGCGCAGCCCTGCGAGGAGTCGGCCGAGGACGTCCGGCAGGCCCTCACCGCGCTGCTGGACCGGCGCCCGGACCTGTCCGGCCTCGTCGTGCACAACGAGGCCGCGGTGGCGCACGTGCTGGCCGCCCTGCCGGCGCTGGGCCGCCGGGTCCCGCAGGACATCTCGGTGGTGGCGATCTGCCCCGACGAGGTCGCCGAGCGCGCCCTGCCGCCGCTCACGTCGGTGCTGATCCCGGCGGAGGAGGTCGGCACCCAGGCGGTCCGGCTGCTGATGCGCAAGCTGATGGACGAGCCCGTACCGCCGGCGACGCTGCTCGGCCCGCGGCTCACCACGCGGTCCAGCACCGCCGCCCGGCCGCCTGCGCCGGTAGCCGCCCGCGCGGCGGCCGTGCCCGCCGGGCGCGCACCGGTGGGTTGAGCCCGGCCCGGCAGCGCGGCCGCGGCCAGCGCGAGTCCAGCGGCCGTCCTACGCCTGGTACGGCTACAGCAACGTCACGGCAGCGCGCTCCGCGTCCACCTGGGCACCGACGCGGCCGGCACGGCCACCGCGCGGGCGGGCTTCA
>DASQDS010000712.1:0-1909 GCA_035634075.1 Pilimelia sp.
GGCGCGCTGCCGCTGCCGGCGGTGGCCGCGGGGCGCCCGGCGGAGCTGTTGCTGCTCGCGCCCACCGGCGACTGGCCCGCCCGCCGCGACGCGCTGCGGTCCGCCGGCTTCCCGCTCACGGCGGGGGTCGACCTCGTGGACGGCGCCGGCGAGCGGCTGCTGGCGTTCGCCACCACCACCGGCAAGAGTCTGGAATCGTTCAAGAACGCGCTGTGGGCGGTGGACGAGTACGCCGGCGTCCGCTACCGCGACCCGGGGGACCCCGCCGGGACCCTCCTGGACATCACCCTGGAACCCGGCCCCGGCCCGCTGCGCCGCGAGCTGCTCGGCAAGCTCGCCGGGGGTGGCTGCACGGTCACCGAGCTCCGGCGGTTCACGCTGACCGAGACCGTCTACCGGTCGTCGGACACCGTCCGGGCCCTCACGGCGCTGCTCGCGGCCGGCGCGGTGGACCGGGACCCGCCGGGCGGCCGGCTCGCCGGCGACGTGCTGGTCACCCGGCGCTAGTCCCGCACGTCTCAGCGCCGTCACAGCCGCGCCCCGGCATGCTCCGGCACATGGGGAGAACCGACACCGACACCGCCACCAGCCGGCCGCCCGTCCGCAGCAGCCCGGTGTTGGCGCTGGCGCTGGTGTCCCGACCGTGGTTCTGGCCGGTCGCCTGGGTCCCGGCGTACCTCGGGACCGTCGTGGCCAGCGGCGGGTGGCTGCCGGTCGCGCGGGACGTCCCGCGCGCCATGCTGGCGCTGCTGATCCTGGGCCCGCTGGTGTGGGGGGCGGTGCTGGCCCAGAACGACCTGCACGACCTGCGCAGCGACCGCCGGAACCCGCGCAAGGCGGCCGCGCCGCTGGTCGTCGGATCCATCAGCGCCGCCCGGCTGGCCCGCTGGTACCGGGTGCTGGTCGTCTGCGCGGTCGGTGCCGCGACGCTCCTCGGGCCGCTGTTCACCCTCGGCGTCGCCGGCGTCCTCGTGCTCGGCTGGGCCTACAGCGCGCCGCCGCTGCGCCTGAAGACCCGACCGGGCGCCGACGTGGCCGTCAACGCCGTGGTGGTCGGCCTCCTCGCCCCCCTGGCCGGGTGGTCCCTGACCCGGCCAGTGCTGGAGTTCCCGTGGCCGATGGGCGTGTTCGGCCTGCTCTTCGCCGCCGCGTTCTACCTCCCCACCACCGTGGCGGACCTCGCGGCCGACCGCGGCGCCGACGACACCACCTTCGCCGTGCGGTACGGCCAGCGCCTCACCTACCGGCTGGGCGTGGCGGTGTGGGCTGGCACGCTCGCCCTCTCGCTGGTCCTCGCCGGGCTGGACGTCTTCGTCCCACCCTCCACGTGGCCGACCCAGCTGGCGCTCGCCCCGGTCCTCCTGGTCGCGTACGCGGTCCTGACCCGCCGGCCGACCGTCTTCCGCCTGGCCTGCCTCGCCGCCGTCTTCATGCTGCCCACGGTGGGCTTCGCCACCGCCTACGTCGAGGCGGCGCATGCGGCGGCACTGCCGCCGCCAGCGGCCCAGTTGTATCGTGTCGGCGCCTATTGAGCTGAGAGCGTTGGCGCTCTCAGCGACGTCCCGCCGCGCTGGCGGGGCAAGGCGCGGGCCCCGTGACCCGTCTGCGCTCTCAGCTCAATAGGCGCGCGCACGCACGCGTACCCGGCGTCGCCTCGCGTCAGGACCGAGGGGACCAGATCCACGCGTCGTCGACCAGCGCGCCGCCCTCCCGGGGCTGGCCGCCGCCGAAGAGCAGCATGTCCGTGCCGGCGGCCACGACCGTCCGCCCGGCCAGGTCGCCACCCGGCGGGTCGGGCACCGACAGCCACCGCCGCCCGGGTGCGTCCAGCACCGCCCCCTGCCAGTCCAGGTAGCGGGCGGACCGGTCGCCCAGCACGCCCGCGCTCTGCGTCATCCCCGGCGGCGCC
>DASQDS010000713.1:0-1900 GCA_035634075.1 Pilimelia sp.
CACCGCCGCGCCGCGCCGGCCCGCGCCGGTGCGAGCCGCGCCGTGGTGAGTCGGGCGCCGCCGCCGAGCAGGAGCAGGACGCCGGCGGCCGCCAGCAGGTACCACCAGGCCTGGACGCCGGTCGAGGCCAGGCCGCCGTCGCCGCTCGGCACGCCGCCCGGCGCGGAGTGCAGGCCGGTGATGGTCTGCGCCACGACGTCCAGGCTGTCCTGGTCGGCGGAGCCGATGGCGTACACGATCGTCGCCGTACCCTCGGCCAGGTTCAGGTCCGTCGGGCCGAGCACGACGGTGCCGGTGCCGGCGAGGACCACGTCGGCCGAGACGGAGCCGGCGGCCAGGTCGGCCTTGGCCTCCCTCGGGTTGGTCAGGCCCTCGAACACGGGCTCGCCGCCCGCGCGGACGTCCACACCGGGAGCCGCCGCGGTGTGCCGGACGATCAGCCGCGCCTTGCCCGCGGCCAGCCGGCGCACGTCGTTGGCGAACGGCGTGATCTTGGGCTTGCCGGCCGCGTCCAGGTGCGCGGCCAGGCTGATGTTGGCGCCGCCGGGGACGGCGGCGTCGTTCACGGTGAGGATCGCGCTGCCGATCGGCTGCCCCGGGGCGGTGAGCGCGATGTCGTAGGCGCCCTCCGCCAGGTCCAGCGGCCCGGCGACGTCGCCCGGCTGGAAGTTGGTCAGCGTCTTGGCGCCGTTGACGTAGACGTCCACCGGCTGCCCCGGGATCCCGTGGACGACCGACACCTTCGACGTGGCGGCGTACGCCGGGGTCGCGGTGAGCCCCGCGGTGGCGGCGAAGACGGCGGCCGCGACCGCGCTGCCGGCGGCGACCTTGGTGATGGTGCGCATGTGCCCTCCCTCAACAGCGGCCCGCCGTGCGGCGGGCGGCTTACGGGAAAGGGTTCGCCGGCCGCCCCACCGCCAGATGCATCGATTCATGCGTCGTTTTGGATTTTCTTTGACGGCGCCGCGCGCATCCACGGCTGGTATCGGCGGCGTATCCCGGGTAGAAAGCCCTAGGGCGAGGAGGCCGGGAGGGGTGTATGCGCCAGCGGGCACCATGGTCGGGCACCGCCCGAGGACGGCGGCGCGACCGGTGACGGGCGACGACCTCGTCGACGGCTTCCGCGCCGGCGACGAGCAGTCGCTGCGGGCCGCCTACGACCAGTACGGCGGGGCGGTGTTCCACCTGGCCACCCGCAGCCTGGCCAACGCCGCCGACGCCGAGGACGTCGCCCAGGCCACGTTCGTCGCGGCGTGGCTCGGGCGGGAGACGTTCGACCCGGAGCGGGGCAGCCTGCTGGGCTGGCTGCTCGGCATCGCCCGCCGCAAGGTGATCGACCGGCTGCGCGCGGCCTCCCGGGAGGACCGGATCACCGAGACGGTGCGCCGGCTGCCGGACGCCGTGCCGGTCGAGTCGTCGCCCGAGCGCGTGGTCGACCGGCTCGTGGTGGCCGACGAGCTGGCCCGGTTGCCCGCCGAGCAGCGCCGGGTCCTGGAGCTGGCGTTCTACGACGACCTGACCCACGTGCAGGTGGCGGCCGTGACCGGCCTGCCGCTGGGCACCGTGAAGAGCCACATTCGCCGGGGAATGGCGAGCCTGCGGCAGCGATGGGAGGTGGACGGTGCAGCACCTGGATCCCGATCGGCTGGTTCTACTAGCGCTCGATGAGCCGTCCCTCGACGCCGGCGAGTCCGACCACCTGACCGACTGCCCGAGCTGCCGCGAGGAGGTGGCGACGCTGCGCGAGGTCGCCTCGCTGAGCGCGGAGACGCAGGAGGTGCGGGAGCTGCCGGCCCCGCCGGACCGTGTCTGGCGCCAGATCGCCGCTGAGGTCACCGCTCCGACCGCGGCCGCCGGCCAGTCGGCACCGGCCGGCCGCCAAGGTGTACGCCGGGCGGCC
>DASQDS010000714.1:0-5460 GCA_035634075.1 Pilimelia sp.
CGCTGGCCGCGGCGGACACGGCCGGCGCCGCCCCGCCCACCGGCGGCGTGGTGACGCGCCACCTCAGGCCGCCCCGGACGACGAGCCGGGCGGTCGCCTACAGCCCGGACGGCGGGCTGCTCGCCGAGGGCCGCGCCGACGGCGGCATCATGCTGTGGGAGGCCGCGACCGGTGCGCCGATCCGCCAGCTGCTCCGGCACGCCGGCGGCGTGCGGGCGGTGGCCTGGGGCCCGGACGGCACTGCGCTGGCCAGCGCGGGCGAGGACGGGGCGGTCCGCCTCTGGGACCCGGCGGCCGGGCTGACCACCCGCGTCCTCGCCGGCCATGGCGCGCCGGTCTGGGCCATCGCCTGGTCCCCCGACGGCACCGCCCTGGCCGCCGCGGACGGCACCGTCCGCCTGTGGGACCTCGCCACCGGGAGCGCCCGCCGGCTCCCCGGGACCGGCGCGCCGGTCTGGGCCATCGCCTGGTCCCCCGACGGCACCGCCCTCGCCACCGCCGGCGACGACGGCACCGTGTGGCTCCGTGATCCCGCCACGGGCGACACCAGCCGTGTCCTCGCCGGACACACGCGGACGGTGTGGGCGGTCGCCTGGTCCCCCGACGGCAGCGCCCTGGCCTCGGGCGGCGCCAACCGGGAGGTGCGGGTGTGGGACCCGGCCACCGGCGACACCACCCACGTACTTTCCGGGCACACCCGGACGGTGCTCGCGGTGGCCTGGGCCCCGGACGGGGTCCTGCTGGCCACCGCGGGCGCCGACAGCGAGGTGCGGCTGTGGGACGCCGCCGCCGGCACGGCGGTGCGGGCCCTGACCGGGCACACCAGCTGGGTGCGGTCGGCGTCCTGGTCCAGCGACGGCAGCGCGCTGGCCACCACCGGCGACGACCGGGCCGTGCGGCTGTGGGACCCGCCGACCGGTAAGGCCGTCCGCACCCTCACCGGGCACGGCAGCCCGATCCTGGCGCTGGCCACCGCCCCGGACGGCGTCACCCTGGCCACGACCCATCCCGACCACACCGTACGCCTGTGGGACCTGCGCACCGGCGCCACCACCGAGAGCCTGACCGGCCACACCGGCAGCGTGTTCGCGGTTTCCTGGGCACCCGGCGGCAGGCGACTGGCCACCGCCGGCACCGACAACAGCGTGATCCTCTGGGACCCGGCCCTCGGCATCGAGGTGCGCCTCGGCCTCAGGCCGCGGGGCTCGGTGCGCACGCTCGCCTGGTCCCCCGACGGCGACCTCCTGGCGACCGCCGGCACCGACAACGCCGTGCGCCTGTGGGACCCGGGCACCGGCGCCACGCGCGGGACCCTCACCGGCCACACCGGTTCCGTCCAGGCGCTGGCCTGGAGCCCCGACGGCGGCAGCCTGGCGACCGCCGGCACCGACCGGACCGTCCGGCTCTGGGACCCGCGAACCGGCGACAACACCAGCACGATCGCCGGCCACGCGGGCTCGGTGCGCGCGCTCGCCTGGTCGCCCGACGGCACGATGATCGCCACCGCGGACACCGACGCCACCGTGCGCCTCTCGACGCCGGCCACCGGCACCGTCACCGTCTACCCCAGCGTCGTGCATGCCCTCGCCTGGGCACCGGACGGCACCGCCCTCGGCACCGCCGGCGCGGACGGGTCCGTCCGCCTGCTGGACCCGGCCAGCGGCGCCGTGCGGACCCTCACCGGCCACGCGGGCGCGGTCCGCGCACTGGCCTGGACGCCGGACGGCGCCACCCTGGTCACCGGCGGGACCGACGGGACGGTCCGCCTGTGGGACCCGGCCCACGGTGCGGAGCTGGCCACCCTGCTGCCGCTGGCCGACGGCGGGTGGGCCGCCTTCGGCGACGGCTGGCAGAAGGTGGTGGGGCAGCCGCGCGGCGAGTTCTGGTACGCCATCGGCCTGTGCCGCTTCGAATTCGGCGAGCTGCCCGACGAGCGGCAGGTCAGCCAGGTGGTGCCCGCGGACACCCCGCTCGCGGACCTGGGCGGGCGGCCGGCGGGCTGAGTGCTCGCCGCCGGCACCCGCCAGGCGCCCGGCCCGTCACCGCGCCGCGTGCTCCACGGCCACGTCGGGCGCCACCGCGCCGGCCGGTTCCGGGGCGTGCTCCAGCGCCAGCCGGGGCAGCCGCCGGTCCAGCCCGGCGGGCAGCCACCAGGCCCGCTCGCCGAAGACCTGCATGACCGCCGGCACGATCAGGCAGCGGATGACGACCGCGTCCAGCAGCACGGCGACCGCCAGGCCCAGGCCGAACTGTTGCAGCATCCGGTCCGGGCTGAGCAGGAACGCCCCGAAGACCACCACCATGATGGCCGCCGCCGCCGTGACCACCCGGCCGGTGGTGGCCAGCCCTTCCCGGATCGCGAGCGGGGCGTCCCGGTGCCGCGACCACTCCTCGTGCATCCGGGCGAGCAGGAACACCTCGTAGTCCATGGACAGCCCGAAGACGATCGCGAAGATCATGACGGGCACGTACGCCTCGATGGGGCCGGCCGGCACGCCGAGCGCGCCGTGCTGGAAGACGAGCGTGACGACCCCCATCGCGGCGCCGACGCTGAGCAGGTTGAGCACCGCCGCCTTGAGCGGGATCAGCACGGACCGGAAGACCAGCAGCAACAGCAGCGCCGACAGGCCCACCACCACGGCGACGAACAGCGGCAGCCGGGCCGCCACCGCGTCGGCGAAGTCGACGACGGCCGCGGTGCTGCCGCCCACCGACACCGTCGCGCCGGTCGCCCGCTCCAGCGGCGGGAGCACGTCCGCCCGCAGGCGTTCCACCAGCGCGGACGTCTCGGCGGCCTGCGGCGCGGACGCCGGGAACACGATCAGGGTCGACACGCCTTCGCCAACCGGCCGGGGCGGCGTCGCCGCGGCGACCCCGGGGACGCCGGCCAGTGCGCGGCCGGCCGCCTCCGCCGCGCTGGCGGGCCCGGTCACGACCACCACCAGCGGGCCGTTGAAGCCCGGCCCGAACCCGTCGGCCAGCAGGTCGTACGCCTGCCTGCCGGTCTTGCCGGCGGCGTCGTTGCCGGCGTCGGCGAAGCCCAGCCGCATGTCGACCGCCGGGGCGGCCAGCGCGAGCAGTGCGGCCAGCGGCACCAGCAGGGCGGGCCACGGCCGCCGCTGCACGGCGGTCGACCAGCGCCGCCAGCGGGCGCCCTCCGGCCCCCGGCCGCGTTCCGCGCGGCGCAGCACGGAGCGCGCCACCCGCCCGCCGACGAGGGCCAGCAGCGCGGGCAGCAGGGTGAGCGACGCGACCATCGTGACCCCGACGGTCACCGCGACGGCGACCGCCACGCCCTGCAGCGAGCCGAGCCCCAGGACCACCAGGCCGAGCAGCGCCACGATGACGGTGCAGCCGGCGAAGAAGACGGTCCGCCCGGCGGTGTCCAGCGCGGCCCGCACCGCGCTGTCGCGGGGAACGCCCGCCGCCAGCTCCGACCGGAACCGGGAGAAGACCAGCAGCGCATAGTCGATGCCCACGCCGAGGCCGACGAGGATCATCAGCGGCGCGGTGAAGTCGGCGATCGTGGCGACGTGCGACGCGAGTGCCACGACGCCCAGGCCGGTGCCGACGGCAAAGAGCGCGATGAGGATGGGCAGGGTGGCGGCCAGCAGGGAGCCGAAGAGGAAAACCAGGATCACCAGGGCGGCCAGCAGGCCCGCGCCCTCGGCGGCCCCGCCCTCACTCTCCTCCGCGGCGCGGACCGGGTCGCCGCCCACCTCCACCCGCAGCCCGTTTCCCTCGGCGGCCTGGGCCGTCTCGATCAGCACGCGGCCGTCCGCCGGGGGCAGTTCCTCGCCGCCGCCGCCGAGCACCACGGTGGCGTAGCCGATGGTCCCGTCGCGGGACACCGCGCCGGGGTCCGCGTAGGGGTCGCCGACGTCCGCCACGAACGGCAGCTCCCGCACCTGGGCGAGCATCGGCTCGACCCGCTCCCGGACGCCGGCCAGCCCGCCCGGCGCCTGCAGCACGATCTGCGCGCTCGCGCCGGCCTGCGCCGGCGCCCGCGCGAGCAGCGTGTCCAGGGCGCGCTGCGACTCGGACCCGGGCAGGGAGAAGTCGTTGCGGTACGCCGTGCCGGCGACCTGCGCGCCCGCGGTCACCCCGGCCAGGACGGCGACCCAGAGGAGCAGGGCCCACCAGCGACGGCGGTACGACCAGCCGGCCATCCGTTCGAACACGCTCACCGCGAACCCCCCTCGGCGGCCGGCGGGGTCGCCGGCACGCCTGGCACGCTACGAACCGGCGGCGCCGCCGCGGAACGCCCCGGGGAGCGATCCCGGCCTCCCCCCGCGGGGGTACGCGGGCTGCTCCACCAGGGTGATCCGCCGGGCGCCCCGGCCGGCATAGGCTGCTGTACGTGCAGCGGCGCGATGCGTACCTCCTGGACGGGGCGGTGGCCGGTGGCGCGCTGGCGCTCACCCTGGTCATCCTGGGCACGCGCGGGATGGGCGCGCCGGACCCGACCATCCCCGGCCTCAACGCGCTGGGCGCGGCGCTGGGCGTCGCCTCGGCCGCGCCGCTGTTCCTGCACCGGCGCGCGCCCGGCTGGGTGTTCGGCACCACGGCGGCCGCCAGCCTGGCGCTGCTGCTGGCCGGGTTCCCCCTCGACGTGCCGCCGGGGGTGCTCGTCGCCGGCTACTGGCTCGCCGAGGCGACCGGCCGGTACCGGCACCCGGCGGCGCGCCGCGCCGCCTGGTGCGCCGTCGCGGCCTTCGTGCCGCTGGCCGTGGGCATGCTCGCGGCGCGCGGCGAGCGGGTCTGGCCGATCCTGCCGGAGATGTCGGTGTGGGGCCTGATGGTGGCCAGCGTGTGGATCGCCGGGGACCGCAGCCGGCTGCGGCAGGAGCGGATGGCGGCGCTGGAGGCGCAGGCCCGGCAGGCCACCCGGGACGCGGAGCGGGACCGCCGGCTGGCCGCCTCGCAGGAGCGCACCCGGATCGCCCGCGAGCTGCACGACTCCGCCGGGCACGCGATCAACGTGATTCTGGTCCAGGCGGGCGCCGCCCGGCTGCTGCACGAACGGGATCCGGAACGGTCCCGCCGGGCGCTCGCCACCATCGAGGAGGTGGCCCGCGGCACGATCACGGAGATCGACCAGCTGGTTCGGGCCCTGCGCGAGGACGAGGGCGGCACGCTGCCGGCGCCGGCCGGGCCCGCCGCGCTGGCGGAGCTGATCGACAGGTACCGGGCGGCCGGGCTGCGGGTGACGAGCCGGGTCGACGGGCCGGCCACCCCGCTGGCCAGCGGCGTCGCCTGGGCGGCGTACCGGATCCTGCAGGAGGCGTTGACCAACGCGGCCCGGCACGGCACCGGCAGCGCGGACGTGGCGGTCGGGTCCGGCCCGGCCGGCGTCGAGATCACCGTCACGAACCCGACGACCGCGCCGCCCTCGGCCGCGCGGGGGCACGGCATCGTGGGGATGCGCGAGCGGGCGTCGCTGCTGGGCGGCGCGCTGGC
>DASQDS010000715.1:0-3692 GCA_035634075.1 Pilimelia sp.
TGCACGGTCGGGCGGCCCGGGCGGCGGTGCGGCAGGCTCGGGAGGTGACCGAGACCGCCGTGACCCCGTTCCGCGTCGACGTGCCGCAGGAGGAGGTCGACGACCTCGCCGACCGGCTGCGGCGCACCCGCTGGCCGGTCGCGCAGGACCTCGCCGGGGAGCGCGGCATCGCGGTCGAGCGGGTGCGGGAGCTCGCCGGGCGCTGGGTCTCGGGATGGGACTGGCGCACGCAGGAGGCGGCCCTCAACGCCTGGCCGCAGGTGGAGACGACGGTCGACGGCACCCGGGTGCACGCGCTGCACGTGCGGTCGCCCGAACCGGGCGCCGTCCCGCTGGTGCTGCTGCACGGCTGGCCGGGCTCGGTGGTGGAGTTCCTGCGCGTGCTCGGGCCGCTGAGCGACCCCGCGGCGCACGGCGGCGACCCGGCCGACGCGGTGCACCTCGTCGTCCCGTCACTGCCCGGGTACGGCTTCTCGGGGCCCACGCCGGACGGTGGGTGGACGCCGGCCCGGATGGCCGGCGCCGTGGCCGAGCTCGTCGCCCGGCTCGGGTACGACCGCTACGTCGTCCACGGCGGCGACTGGGGCTCGCACGTAGGACGCGACCTCGCCGCCGCCGACGCAGCACACGTCGCCGGCCTGCACGTGACGATGACGCCGGGGCCGGCCCTCGACGGCGACCCGGACGCCGAGCAGCGGGCGGCCCGGTACGCCCGCGAGCTGTCGGGCTACGCCAAGGTGCAGGGCACCCGCCCCCTCTCGCTGGCGCCCGCGCTGACCGACTCGCCGGCCGGGCTGCTCGCCTGGATCGCCGAGCGGTTCGCCGAGTGGACCGACCCGGCGAGCGAGATCGACGTCGACCAGCTGCTGACCAACGTCGCGGTCTACTGGTTCACCCGCACCGGGCCGTCGTCGGCACAGCTCTACTGGGAGCGCGCGCACGCGCCCACGCCGGGGTGGTCCCGGGACGTGCCGACCGGCGTCGCGGTGCTGCCGCACGACCTCTTCCGGCCGCCACGCGCGGCGGTGGCCGACGCGGTCGACCTGGTGTCGTGGACCGAGTTCCCGCGCGGCGGCCACTTCGCGGCGATGGAGGTGCCGGAGCTGCTGGTCGAGGAGCTGCGGCGCTTCGTCCGCGCGGTCGCGCGCTGAGCGGGTCAGGCGCCGCGGCGGACGCCGGTGCGGACGATCACTCCTCTCACCGCTCCGGCCGTGGCGCGACGGCCGGAGCCAGGATCGCGTACCCCGCCGCGACCGCTCCGCTGATGACCGCCGCCCTCCGGTAGGGCGCCGACCGGGCCAGCGGCACCATGCTCGCCGCGTGCAGGAGGTCCGCCATGGACCCCACGCGGACGATCCGCGCTTCCGGAACGGCCAGGACGGCGCCGTGCTGGATCACCAGCCGGGCTCCCAGCAGCGGCACCGCCCAGCGCCGGGACCCGGGCAGCTCCGGACACAGGGCGTCGACGACCCGTCCCGGCGCGGCGAGCAGCGTGAGCCCCCAGACGACTCCGGAGCCGGCGACCAGTCGGGTGAGCCTGCGGTGTCGATCGTCCAGGGTCACGGTGGTGCCTCCGCTCGTCCCGAGGGCGCCCGTGCGGACCTCGTGCAGCCGCGGGATGTCCCACGCCGTCGGCCCAGGGTGTCAGTCGCGCGCGGCGTGCGCCTGCCGGTGCGTCACCGGGCGGCCGGCCGGGACGGCGGTGGTCGCGGCGGCGTTGCCCGGCAGCGGGGCGAACCGGCGCAGCCGCAGGCTGTTGGTCACCACGAACACCGAGCTGAACGCCATCGCCGCACCGGCGATCATCGGGTTGAGCAGGCCGGCCATCGCCAGCGGGATCGCCGCGACGTTGTAGGCGAACGCCCAGAACAGGTTGCTCTTGATCACCGACAGCGTGCGCCGGGCCAGCCGGATGGCGTCGGCCGCGGCCCGCAGGTCGCCGCGCACCAGGGTGAGGTCGGAGGCCTGGATCGCCACGTCGGTGCCGGTGCCCATGGCCAGCCCCAGGTCGGCCTGCGCCAGCGCGGCGGCGTCGTTCACCCCGTCGCCGACCATCGCCACGACCCGGCCCGCGGCCTGCAGCCGGCGGACGGCGTCCACCTTCTCCTGGGGCAGCACCTCGGCGACCACCTCGTCGATGCCGACCTCGGCGGCGACCGCCCGGGCCACCGTGGCGCTGTCCCCGGTCAGCAGCACCGGGTGCAGCCCCAGGTCGCGCAGCTGGCGGACCGCCTCGGCCGAGGTCTCCTGCACCGCGTCGGCGACGGCGAGCACCCCGCGCGCGGCGCCGTCCCAGGCGACGAGCACGGCGGTCCGGCCCCCGGCCTCGGCCGCCGCCTGCGCCTGTTCGACCTCGGCCGGCACCGCGACGCCCTCGCGCGCCAGCAGGCCGGCCCGCCCGACGAGCACGGCCGTCCCGTCGACGACGCCGCGTACGCCCAGTCCGGCCTCGCTGGCGAAGCCGGTGACCGGCCGCAGCGGGCCGGTGCGCTCGGCGGCGGCCTCGGCGACCGCCCGTGCGACCGGGTGCTCCGAGCCGGCCTCCACCGCGCCGGCCAGCGCGAGCACCCGCCCGGCGTCCTCGCCGGTCGCCGGGACGACGTCGCGCAGGGTCATCCGGCCGGTGGTGACCGTGCCGGTCTTGTCCAGCACCACGGTGTCGACGGCGCGGGTGGACTCCAGCACCTCGGGGCCCTTGATCAGGATGCCGAGCTGGGCGCCGCGGCCGGTGCCGACCATGAGCGCGGTCGGCGTGGCCAGCCCCAGCGCGCACGGGCAGGCGATGATCAGCACGGCGACCGCTGCGGTGAACGCCGCCGGCAGGCCGGCACCCGCGCCGATCCAGAAGCCGAGCGTCGCGACGGCGAGCGCGAGCACGACGGGCACGAAGACGCCGGACACCCGGTCGGCCAGCCGCTGCACCTCGGCCTTGCCGTTCTGCGCCTCCTCGACCAGCCGGGCCATCTGCGCCAGCTGGGTCGCCGAGCCCACCCGCGTGGCCCGCACCACCAGCCGGCCGCCGGCGTTGACGGTCGCGCCGACGACGGCGTCCCCCGGGCCGACCTCGACCGGCACCGTCTCGCCGGTGTGCATCGAGGCGTCGACGGCTGACGCCCCCTCGGTGACCACGCCGTCCGCGGCGATCTTCTCCCCGGGCCGGACGACGAACTGCTCGCCCACGGCCAGCCGCTCGACCGGCACCCGGGTCTCGACGCCGCCGCGCAGCACCGTGACCTCCTTGGCACCGAGCTCCAGCAGTGCGCGCAGCGCCGCCCCGGCCCGCCGCTTGGAGCGGGCCTCGACGTAGCGGCCGGCGAGCAGGAACGTGGTCACCCCGGCCGCGGCCTCGAGGTAGATGGTGGCGCTGCCGTCGGTGCGCGCGATGGTGAGCTCGAACGGGTGCGTCATGCCCGGTTCGCCGGCGGTGCCGAGGAACAGCGCGTAGAGCGACCAGAGGAACGCCGCCCCGGTGCCGAGGGAGACCAGGGTGTCCATGGTGGCCGCGCCGTGGCGCAGGTTGGTCCAGGCGGCGCGGTGGAACGGCAGCCCGCCCCAGATGACGACCGGCGCCGCGAGGGTGAGCGAGAGCCACTGCCAGGACGTGAACTGCAGCGCCGGGACCATCGCCATCGCCACCACCGGCACGGTGAGCAGCGCGGAGACCAGCAGCCGCTGCCGCAGCGGCCGCGTGG
>DASQDS010000716.1:0-2830 GCA_035634075.1 Pilimelia sp.
CGGAGGTCGCGGGTTCGAGTCCCGTCAGGGTCGCTCTCCGGTGGAGACACCGGGAGGGGCAGGTAGCTCAGTCGGTACGAGCGCTCGCCTGAAAAGCGAGAGGTCGGCGGTTCGACCCCGCCCCTGCCCACACCATCGTCCTGCCGGCCCGCCGCACCGGCCGGGCAGACTGCCGCGGTGACCCCGCTCCCCACGACGCTGACCGCCGGCGACAACCCCGTCGCGCTCCGGCCGGCGACCGCGGACGACGTCCCCGCCCTCACGGCCCTCTCCAGGGCACCGCCCCGAGCCTGCGAGGGGTGGGGAGGAGGGGTCCTTCTACTCGCGCCCTACCGCCGGGCCTTCGCCGCCGTCGACGCCGACCCCGCCCAGCTGCTGCTCGCCGTCACGCACGACACCGACGTCGTCGGCACGGCGCAGCTGACCGAGATCCCCGGCCTGTCCCGCGGCGGGACGACGCGGCTGCAGGTCGAGGCGGTGCGGGTGCGCGCCGACCTGCGCGGGCGGGGCATCGGCGCGGCGGTGTTCACCTGGGCCGTCGAGGAGGCCCGCCGGCGCGGGTGCGGCCTGGTGCAGCTCACCACCGACACCCGACGCCCGGAGGCACACCGCTTCTACGAGCGGCTCGGCTTCACCGCCTCGCACGTCGGGTTCAAGCGGCAGCTCTGAGCGGCTCAGCCGGCGCGGTCGGCGACAACCTGGGCGTAGACCTGCGCGTGCACCGCCCGGACGGCGGCGCGCTGCTCGGCCCGCCAGGCCCGGTCGGCCGGCCGCGGCGCCGGCCGGGTGAGCGCCGCGGCGACCGCGCCGTCCAGGGACACCGGGTCCAGGCCGCGCTCCTCGTCGTTGTCGTAGGTGACGACGTCGGACCACTGGTCGGCGAACCACCCGCAGCTGGGCGCCACGACGCGGGTGCCGACGTCGCGGCAGATCTCCAGCTCCGCCGAGTGCGTGCCGCAGCTCTCGGGCAGGACCGCGACGTGCAGCTCCTGCAGCTGCGCCGCCCACGCGTCCACCTTGCGCGGCAGGTACTCCAGGCTGTCCCCGGCGGCGAAGACCGGCGGCGGCGCCACCCCGTCGTCGAGGAACACCCGCAGCCGCCCGCCGCCGTTGACCGCGCCGGACAGCGCGGCGCGCACCAGCCCCGCCGGGTCGGGCAGCGCGGCGCACGGGGTGCGCAGCGCCATGCCCACCAGACCGCGCTCGCCGCCGAGGTCCGGCACCGGCTCGGCGATCGAGGGGTGCGCCACCACGATCGCGGTCCGGCCGAACCGCGCGGCGATCTCGTCGGCCGCCCCGGGGGTCAGCGTCAGCACCACCTCCGCCGTCGCCAGCAGTGCCTCGAGGTGGGCGTCGTGCCGGCGCCGGGTCGGCTGCTGCGGGTCGCGCAGCTGGTGCACGGTGTGGACGAGGGGGACGCCGGTGCGCCGGACCGTCTCCGCCCAGCTGACCACCTCGTCCTCCGGCAGGTGCCCGTAGCCGGAGTGCAGGTGCACCACGTCGACGTCGCCGGCGTGGGCGGCGAGGTAGCCCGGGTCCAGCCAGGGGCCGGGCCCGGGGCCCAGGCGCAGCACGCCGTCGGGCAGGACGGCGTCGACGTAGGCGTCGGTGCGGGGGACCGACACCACGCGGATCCCGGGTCCTGCCGGGGGCTCGGCGGCGTTCACGCGGTGCTGCTCCTCCTGCGGCCGCGCACTGCGACCGGCAGGGGCGGGACGGTGATCGGAACCAGGTGGTACCGGTGCCCCTACCCGCGGGCCCCGCGTCCAACCCGTGCGGTCACGCATCGTGCCCACTCACATCCCGCGGGGTGACGCAGCGGATCGGACGCAGCGGCTCAGCCGCGATCCCGCGCGCGCTGCGCGGCCGCGTAGGCCGGCGCCCGGAACCGCGCCATCGGCCCGTCCGGCACCAGCCCCGGCGGTGGGTGGCGGACGGCGTCGAAGCGCAGGTCGGGATCGACCCCGGGCACCGGCGCGAGCAGCCGCAGCCGGGCGCCCGGCTGCCACCGCCCCGGCCCCCGGGCCGCGGCCAGCGTGAAGGCCAGCCGGCCGGCCCGGGCTGCCGCGGCGACCGGCCCGGGCTCCGCGGTCACCGACCCGGCGCCGGGCTCGGGCAGCGCGGCCAGGAACACCGGCCCGGCCACCGACCGGTAGCCCATGATCGAGGAGTAGACGGCGCGCGCGTCCCGCCGCAGCACCGGCACCCAGCGGGTGAGCCGGCCCCGCCCGGTGGTCGACAGCAGCAGGTCCACCGGGCCCTCCGGCGCGGGCACGCGGACGGCGAGGCCGAGCAGGTCGGGCAGTGCCGTGGGCAGCCCGCCGCCACGGGACAGCCGCACCAGGGCCGCCTGCTCCCCGTGGCCGGCCAGGAAGGACACGTCCCACCCGGCCGGGCCACCGGTGCGCTCCAGCACGGCGTCGAGCACCACGCCGCGCGGGTGCATCGGCTTGCCGCGGCGCCGGCGGGCCAGCGCCCCCAGCGGGGCGGCGACGGCGCGTCCGGCAGTCCCGAGCAGGTCGCTCACGGTCGTCCTCCGATCGGCGGGTGGCGTCCCCCTACCCCGCCCGGCGGGCGTCGTCCACCCGGAGTGGTCCGCCCGGGGCGGCTGGGGCGCGTGTGCACTCCTCGGCAGAACCTGGCCAACTCGGGCGTCGTCATCGGTGGAGATCCGCCACGTGACACAGAGCGCTCTACTCCCTACGTTCGGTATGTGCTCACGACGTTGCTGGTGATCGCTGGTGTCCTCGTCGGGCTCGTCGCCCTGCTCGCCCTCATCGTGGCCCTGAGCGCCCGGCCGGCCACCCGCCCCAGCGGCGGGTGGGTCGCC
>DASQDS010000717.1:0-5250 GCA_035634075.1 Pilimelia sp.
CGCGCGGGCTGGAAGCCCATCTGGTACGCCGGGCGGCGGCGGCCGCGGTCCTCGCGGAGGAGCTGGCCGCGCCCGACCTGTACGCGGCGGCGCGCGCGTCCCTGGACGCGGACCCGCGCGACCGGGAGGCCGCGGAGAACGACCTCACCCGGCAGCTCCGCACGCTGCCGCTCGACGCCGGCGACCCGGTGGCGGAGGCGGTGCTGGCGGCGAGCCGCCGGGTGGAGGTGGCCCGCCAGGTGCACACGGACCTCGTCCGTGACGCCCTCTCGGCGCGCCGCCGCCCGCTGGTCCGGGTGCTGCGGCTGACCCGGCGGCACCCCCGGCCGACGTACTTCGACATGGACGACGCCACGCCACTGCCGCCCCGGCCGGTCGCGGTGACGGCCGCCACAGACCAGGCCACCGCGCTCTGATTGGCGCTCGGCCGCCGCCGGCCGGCCGGCGTACGATGGGCCGCAACGCCTCAACCAGGCGAAATCCTCCATCCGCAGCCGCCGAATTAGCCGCAAGGAGCCGTGCGAGCGTGTCCGAGACGACCGAGCCAGCCCCCCGCAGTGCGACCGGCACCGCGCGGGTCAAGCGTGGCATGGCAGAGATGCTCAAGGGCGGCGTGATCATGGACGTGGTCACGCCGGAACAGGCCAAGATCGCGGAGGATGCCGGCGCCGTGGCCGTGATGGCCCTGGAGCGGGTGCCGGCCGACATCCGGGCCCAGGGCGGTGTCGCGCGGATGAGCGACCCGGATCTCGTGGACGGCATCATCAACGCCGTGTCGATCCCGGTGATGGCCAAGGCGCGCATCGGCCACTTCGTGGAGGCGCAGGTCCTCCAGGCCCTGGGGGTGGACTACGTCGACGAGTCGGAGGTCCTCACGCCGGCCGACTACGCGCACCACATCGACAAGTGGGCCTTCACGGTGCCGTTCGTGTGCGGGGCGACGAACCTCGGCGAGGCGCTGCGGCGCATCTCCGAGGGCGCGGCGATGATCCGCTCCAAGGGCGAGGCGGGCACCGGGGACGTCTCCAACGCCACCACGCACATGCGGCAGATCCGGGGGGAGCTGCGCCGGCTCACGTCACTGCCCACCGACGAGCTCTTCGTCGCGGCGAAGGAGCTGCGGGCGCCCTACGACCTGGTCCGGGAGGTCGCGGAGACCGGCAAGCTGCCGGTGGTGCTGTTCACCGCCGGCGGGATCGCCACCCCCGCCGACGCGGCGATGATGATGCAGCTCGGCGCGGAGGGCGTGTTCGTCGGGTCGGGCATCTTCAAGGCCGGCAACCCGGCGCAGCGGGCCGCGGCGATCGTGAAGGCGACGACGTTCTACGACGACCCGGACGTGCTCGCCAAGGTGTCCCGCGGGCTCGGCGACGCCATGGTCGGCATCAACGTCGACGACATCCCCGCCCCGCACCGCCTGGCCGAGCGCGGCTGGTGAGCGACGGCGGCGACGATCGGCTGACGGTCGGCGTCCTCGCGTTGCAGGGGGACGTCCGGGAGCACCTGGCCGCGCTCGCCGGCTGCGGCGTGGCGGCCCGACCTGTCCGCCGGCCGGCGGAGCTCGCCGAGGTGGACGCGCTCGTGATCCCCGGCGGCGAGTCGACCACGATGAGCAAGCTGGCGGCCGAGTTCGGGGTGCTGGCGCCGATTCGGGAGCGGATCGCCGCCGGCATGCCGGCGTACGGCTCGTGCGCCGGCATGATCATGTTGGCGACGACGGTCCTGGACGGGCGCCCCGACCAGCGCGGATTCGACGCGATGGCGATGACTGTCCGGCGCAACGCGTTCGGCCGGCAGGTCGACTCGTTCGAGGCGCCGGTGGCGATCGACGGGCTGACCGGGCCCGACGTGCACGCGGTCTTCATCCGGGCGCCGTGGGTCGAGGAGGTCGGCGCCGGCGTCGAGGTGCTGGGCCGCGTCAGCGACGGACCCGCCGCCGGTAGGATTGTCGCGGTCCGGCAGGGGAGCCTGCTCGCGACCTCTTTCCACCCGGAGCTCACCGGCGACCTGCGCGTGCACCGGCTGTTCGTGGAGATGGTGCGCGCAGGCACGAAGACGACGGAGGCCTGATGTCCGGCCACTCAAAGTGGGCGACGACCAAGCACAAGAAGGCGGTCATCGACGCCAAGCGCGGCAAGCTCTTCGCCCGCCTGATCAAGAACATCGAGGTGGCCGCCCGCACGGGTGGCGGTGATCCCGCCGGCAACCCGACCCTGTTCGACGCCATCCAGAAGGCGAAGAAGAGCTCCGTCCCGAACGACAACATCGACCGCGCGGTCAAGCGGGGCTCGGGCCTGGAGGCCGGCGGCGCCGACTGGCAGACCGCCAACTACGAGGGGTACGGGCCGAGCGGCGTCGCCATCCTCATCGAGTGCCTGACCGACAACCGCAACCGGGCGGCGACCGAGGTGCGCACGGCGCTGACCCGCAACGGCGGGTCGCTGGCCGACGCCGGCTCGGTGTCGTACATGTTCACCCGCAAGGGCGTGGTGATCGTCCCGAAGGGCGCGCTGTCCGAGGACGACGTGCTGATGGCCGTGCTCGACGCGGGCGCCGAGGAGGTCAACGACCTCGGTGAGGCGTACGAGGTGGTCTGCGAGCCCACCGACCTGGTGGCGGTGCGCACGGCGCTGCAGGACGGCGGCATCGAGTACGAGTCCGCGGATTCGTCCTTCGTCCCCTCCGTCAACGTGCCGCTGGACGCCGACGGCGCGCGCAAGGTCTTCAAGCTGATCGACGCGCTGGAGGACTGCGACGACGTACAGAACGTGTACGCCAACTTCGACGTCTCCGACGAGGTCATGCAACTCATCGACGCCTGACCGGGCACCCGCGTTCGATCATGGCCGTTCCACCGGGCTCTCCGCTCACGGGCGCGGCCATGAGCGCTTGGGCGGCGGCCGCGCAACCGGATCGCTACCGGGGCGCCCCGGGACGGCGACCGCGACCCTGAACAGTAGGAATTCCGTTGAAAAGGAGTTCCTCGATGCGTTCCCGTACCCTCCTCGTGACCGCCGGCCTCGTGGCCGCCCTGGCCGCGCCGGCCGGTGCCACGGCGGCCGCCGCCGCCCCGTCCGCCAAGAGCGGCAAGGCGCCGGTCGTCAAGGTATCGAAGGCGCCGGCGCCCAAGCCGGCGGTCGCGAAGCCGGTGAAGCCGGCACCGCCCGCCAAGCCGGTGAAGCCGGCGCCCCCCGCCAAGCCGGTGAAGCCGGTGCAGCCGGCCAAGCCCGTGACCTTCACCGCGACCGGCACCGTGACCGGGGTGGACGCCGCCACCCGCAGCGTGACGGTCCTCGTCCGCGGCGGTAGCAAGGATCTCCACGCCACCACCGCCACCGTGACGGTCGCCGCCGGCGCCAAGGTGATCGTGAACGAGGCGCCCGCCGACGTGGACGCCGTCCAGCTCGGTCACCGCGTCACCGCGACCGGCACCCGGGCGGGCGCGGTCCTGACCGCCACCCAGCTCAAGGCGTCGACCCCCGAGCCGGAGCCGACGCAGACCCCGACCGTCTGAGCGACCACCGCCGCGTCCCCGCTCCCCGCCGCGATTGCGCCGCGGCGGAGACGGGGACGCTGTGCTGTCCGGCAACGGGTTCGGCTGCGGCGGTGCGGCGCGCCGGGGGGAGACGGCGGGGCCGGCGGTGAGCCGGCTCACACTATGAAACGGAACGGTTCCGTATCGCAAAGCGGGAGCCTAGGCTGGCGGAATACGATTCGTTCCCGTTCCGTAAAGTGAGCGGGGTCAAGGGGGGAGAGGCGCGTGGCTCAAGCGCCCGCGAACACTGGCCACCCACGGCGCTGGTTGATCCTCGGGGTTCTCGTGATCAGCCTGCTCGTGGTGGTGCTGGACAACACGATTTTGAACGTCGCCCTCCGCGTCCTCGCGGACCCGGCGCAGGGGCTGGGTGCGAGTCAGGCCGAGTTGGAGTGGTTCATCAACTCCTACAGCCTGGTCTTCGCCGGGCTCCTGTTCACCTTCGGGGTGCTCGGCGACCGGTTCGGGCGCAAGCGCTTCCTGGTCGCCGGGCTGATTGCGTTCGGGCTGGCGTCGCTGCTGTCCGCGTACGCCCAGGACCCGGCCCAACTCGTCGCGGCGCGCGCCCTGATGGGCATCGGCGGCGCGGCGATCATGCCGGTCACCCTGTCGATCATCTCGAACGTCTTCGATCCCCGTGAGCGCGGGCGGGCCATCGGCGTCTGGGCCGGGGCGGTGGGCCTCGCGGTCGCCCTCGGGCCGATCCTCGGCGGGTTGCTGCTGGAGAGCTTCTGGTGGGGCTCCGTGTTCCTGATCAATGTGCCGGTGGTGGTGATCGGGGTGGTGGCCGTCCTCGCCCTGGTGCCCGAGTCGCGCAATCCGGAGCCGGGCCGCGTGGACGTGGTGGGGGTGCTGCTGTCCATCGCCGGCCTGGTCGCGCTGGTGTACGGGATCATCGACGGCGGCGAGCACGGGTTCGGCCGGCCGTCGGTGTGGGCGTGGATCGCCGCGGGGACCGCGCTGCTGGCGGTGTTCATCGGCTGGGAGCGGCGCGCGGCGTACCCCGCCCTGGACGTCCGGCTCTTCCGCGACCCCCGCTTCTCCGCCGCCACCGCCTCCGTCGGGCTGGTCTTCTTCGCGGCGATGGGGACGTTCTTCTTCATGGCGTTCTACCTGCAGCTCGTGCGGGGCTTCTCGCCGCTGGAGACCGGCCTGCTGATGCTGCCGTTCGCGGCCGCGCAGCTCGTCTTCGCGCCGCGCAGCGCCGCCATGGTGGCCCGGTACGGCCCCAAGGCGGTGGCCGCGACCGGCCTGCTGCTGACCGCCGCCTCCCTCGCCGGGATGGCGTTCCTGGCGGCGGCCACGCCGATCTGGCTGGTCGGGGCGCTGTTCTTCGTGCAGGGCGTCGGGATGGCGAACATCATGCCGCCGGCCACGGAGTCGATCATGTCTTCTGTGCCGCGGGAACGGGCGGGGGTGGCATCGGCCGTCAGCAACACCGTCCGTCAGGTGGCTGCCGCGCTCGGCGTCGCGGTGATCGGCTCCCTGGTGTCGGCGGTGTACCAGAGCCGCGTCGCCGACTCCGTGTCGGTCCTTCCCGAGCAGGTGCGCGACCCGGCGGCCGAGTCGGTCGCCGGGGCCTACGCGGTCGCCGACCGGCTGGGCGGCGGCGGCGCCGTGCTCATCGACGGGGCGAACGCCGCGTTCGTCTCCGCCATGCACCTGGCGGCCGGCGCGTCCGCCGTGGTCGCGGTGCTGGGCGCCCTGGTGGCCCG
>DASQDS010000718.1:0-3801 GCA_035634075.1 Pilimelia sp.
CGGCGGGCGTCCCGGCGCGGACCTCCGCCGGCAGCGGGCCGGTGAGGGCCCCGCCGACCAGCTCGCCGACGGGGTACCGGCCGGGGTAGGAACTGGCCGCCACCCGGCCGGCCGGTGAGAGCAGCAGCGCCACCGACATCGGGGCGTCGTCCGGCAGCCGCCCGGCGACGCGCGGGATCCGGACGCCGGTGCCCGCCGCCACCGCCCGACCGGGCCGCGGGGCCACCCCCGGCTCCCCCAGCGCAAGCTCCGCCTGGGTGGGCAGCCGGTCCAGCCGCGCGGCGATGCCCGCGGCCCGGTCCGCGTACTCGGTCGCGGTGACGAACACCCGGCCCGTGCCGTCCGGCTGCGCCGCCACGCCGGGCAGCAGGAAGGCCAGCGCCACCACCTCGACCAACAACACCGCCACGGCGGTGACCAGCACGTACGAGGCGGCCATCGTCGCCCGCAACCCCAGTCGTCGCCGCATCGGCGTGCCGACCCCCTCCGTCGTCGCGCTCACCCGGCGCGCAGCGCGTCCGTGGGGGCCAGCCGCGCCGCCCGCAGCGCCGGGTAGAGGCCCGCGACGGCGCCCACCCCGACGGCGACCGCCAGGCCGCCCCACACGGATTCCGGCGGAAGCACCGGCGGCCAGGCGCGCAGGTGGGCCAGCCCGATCGTAGTGCCCACGCCCAGCACGACGCCCGCAACGCCGCCCAGCGCGGCCAGCACCAGCGACTCCACGAGGAACTGCGCCGACACGTGCGCCCGGGTGGCGCCCAGTGCCCGCCGCAGCCCGATCTCGCCGCGCCGCTCCAGCACCCCGATCACCATGACGTTGGCGATGCCGATCGCGCCCACCAGCAGCGCCACCGCGCCCAGGCCGAGGAACAGGGCCGTCGTGGCACCCAGCGCCGCCACGCGCGCGGTCAGGGTGTCGGACGGGCGACTGGCGTCGACCTGCTCCGGGTGGGCCGGGTCGGCGGTCCGCGACAGCAGCACCGCGACCCGGTCCGTCGCGTCGACCGCCGTGCGGACGTAGATCCGGCCGGGGTGCCCGTCGTGGCCGAGGAGCCGCTGGGCCACGGGGAAGCCGACCAGCGCGGCGCGGTCCAGCTCCGGAGCGAGCGGCATCGGCGCCAGGACGCCGACCACCGTGAACCAGTGGCCGCCCAGCCAGACGCGCGTCGCCGCGGGCGCCCCCGGGCCGCCCGGGTTGCCGGTGACGCCGAGGGTGCGGGCGGCCTCGAAGCCGAGCACCGTGCCCGGGAACCGGCCGGTCGCGGCGTTGAGGAAGGTGCCGTCGAGCATGGTGCCGTCCAGCGTCGCCAGCAGCCGCGCGTCGCAGGCGCGCACACTCAGGCCGCCGGTCTCCACGCGGCGGATCCGGTCGCTGCGGTACACGTTCACATCCCGCAGCTCGGCGGTCGCCGCCACCTGCTCGACGCCGTCGATCCGGCCGATCATCGCCGGCGCCGCCACCGGCAGCCGGGCCTCCCTGCCCTGCACCGACCGGCCGTCGGCCACGGTGAGCAGGTTGGTGCCGAGCCGGTCGATCTGCGCCAGCAGGTCCGCCTGGCTGGACCGGGTGATGCCGAGCACCGCCACGATGGCGCCGATCCCGATCGCGATGCCCAGCGCGGACAGGCACGCCCGCAGGGGCCGCGACCGCAGGCCCAGCGCGGCCACCGGGAGCAGGTCGGCGGGCCGGAACCGGGACCGCAACGGGCCGGCGGGGCGACGCCTCACGGCCGGTCACCCCCACCGGGACCGGCGTCGCGGCCGGAGTCGCGCACCACGCGCCCGTCCCGCAGCTCGACCCGGCGGTCCGCGGCGGCGGCGACCTGGCGGTCGTGGGTCACCACGACCACCGTCATCCCGTCCCGGTTGAGCTGCCGCAGCAGCGCCACCACGCCGGCGGCGGTGGCGGAGTCGAGGTTGCCGGTCGGTTCGTCGGCAAGCACGAGCCGCGGCTCGCCGACCAGCGCCCGGGCGATCGCCACCCGCTGCCGCTCCCCGCCCGACAGCGTGGTGGGCCGGTGCCCCAGCCGGTGCCCCAGCCCGACGCGTTCCAGCGCCGCCCGGGCCCGCCGCCGCCGCTCCGCCCCGGCGACGCCGCGGTAGAGCAGGCCGGCGGCCACGTTCTCCACGGCGCTCAGCCGTTCCAGCAGGAAGAACTGCTGGAAGACCACGCCGAGCAGGTGGGCGCGCAGGCCGGACAGGCCGCGGTCGCTCAGCCCGCCGGCCTCGTGCCCGGCCAGCCGGACGCGGCCGGCCGTCGGGACGTCCAGGGCGGCCATCAGGTGCAGCAGCGTGCTCTTGCCGGAGCCGGACGAGCCGACGACCGCGACCAGCTCGCCGGCGTGGACGCTCAGCGTGACGCCGCGGACGGCCGCCACCGGCGGACTGCCGGGATACACCTTGCGGACGTCGTCGAGCGCGAGTACGGGCTCCATCGTGGCCGTCACGGCGCCGGCACCTCGACCTCGAGGCCGTCGGCCAGCGGGGCGCCGGCGACCTCCACCAGCCCGGCCGCCTCGTCGAACAGGCCGGTGCGCACGGGAACCCGGCCGCCGCCGCCCAGCGCCACCTCGTACCCGCCGCCGACCGCGGCGAGCAGGGCGTTGATCGGCACGGCCAGCACGCCCACGCGCCGCTGTGTGGTGATCGCGACCTGCACCGGGGCCTGGTCGAGCCCGTCCACCGCGCGCGGGTCGGCGAGCGCGACCGTCACCGGCAGCGACACCGGCGCCGCACCGCCATCGCCCGCACCACCGCCGCCCGGGGGACCGGCCACGACCGCAGCCCGGCTGACGTCCACCACCGTGCCGGCCGTGTTCCCGCCGGCCGGCAACGTCACCGCCACCCGGTCCCCGGCGCGGACGAGGCGCCCGTACGCGGGGTGCAGCGCCGCCGTGACGACCGCCCGCGTCGACGTGGCGGTGAGCACCGGCGCGTCCGGGCGCACGCGCGTCCCGGCGGTGGCCGCGACGGCCGTCACCCGGATCGCCTCGGGCAGGAACACCACCTGGCCGGGCGCCAGCCGTCCGGTCCGGGGACGGCCGGTGGACCGCTGCCACCGGCGCAGCGCCACGGCCGTGGCCGCGCTGAACCGGCTGTCCACCGTGATGTTCCCCTCGGGGTCGTGGCCGAGCGCGACGAGGTTCGCCTCCAGGTCCCGCACGTCGGGCCCGTCGGCCATGCCGGGCCGGAACTCCCGCCACGCGGGTCGGCGGGCGAACCACAGCGGCACGGCGCGACCGTCCACCTCGTACACCCCCTGCCCCCGCCGGATGGCGGCCCCGGCGGCCGGGAGTCGCGTGATGACGCCGACCGCCCCGCCGACGGCCGTGTAGCGGCCGGCGTAGCCCAGCGTGCCGGCCACCTGCTGCCGCTCGACCACGGTGGTGCGCCGCACGGTCGCGGTCTGCGTGGGCACGGCCGTGGGGCCGGGGTCGGCGGCGCCGGTCCGGCCGGCGCGGACGCCCAGGCCGGCCACGACCACGAGGCCCAGCAGAAGGGCGGTCCCCGCGGCAGCGCGGAGCCGGCGGCGGGCCGCCGGGCGGTCACTGGGCACCGACGAACCCGCCCTTCGGGTCCGGGTTCTCCTGGCGGCACGCCGCCAGTGCCCGCGCCAGCGCCGGGGTCTTGCCGCCCTCGACGCTCGTGCCCGCGATGGGGAAGCGGCCGTCGGGCCGGGGATCGGGGAAGTCCGGCACGCCCTTGCCGCGCATGCAGCGGGCGAACGCGGTCAGCGCGGCCACGTCACCGGCCGGCTGCGCGCCGCCCTGCGCGTGCGCGGGCAGCCGGGCCAGCACGGTC
>DASQDS010000719.1:0-5599 GCA_035634075.1 Pilimelia sp.
GTACTACGCCTGGCCCGGCGTGGACGTCCGCTACACGCCGGCCGTGTGCGCGGCGCTGGCGCTGGGCTACGAGCACGAAAGCACGGCCTGGAACATGACGGCCGACCTGACCCCGCCCGCGGCCCCGACCAGGTTGGACACGTCCGCGGCGGAGAGCCGCCTCGCGGCGGCGGGCGTGACAGTGCGCCGGGCCGGCCCGGCCGACGAGGCCCTGCTGGTGGAGTTCGTCGCCAGCCAGTTCGGCGGGGCGTGGGCCGCGGAGGTGGCGCACTCGCTCGATCGGCCGGGCGCCGGCTGCCACCTCGCCGTGCGCGGCGGCGAGGTGCTCGGCTTCGCCGCGTACGGCTCGTCGCGGCCGAGTTGGTTCGGCCCCATGGGCACGGCGGCGACCGCCCGGCAGCTGGGCGTGGGCGGCGTCCTGCTGCGCCGGTGCCTGGCCGACCAGCGGGCCGCCGGGCACGCCCGCGTGCAGATCGGCTGGGTCGGGCCGGCGCCGTTCTACTCCGGTGCCGTCGGTGCGCGCATCGAGCGGGTGTTCTTCCTGTTCCGCAAGCGCCTCTGACGACCTACGGCCCGCCGTCCAGCTCCGGGAGCGTGGCCAGCGACGGCCCGCGCGCCGCCCGCGCCGCCCGCCCGGCCGCCTCGGTGTCGCGCAGCACCCGCAGCGCGTTGCGCCAGGTGAGCGCCGCCAGCTCGGCGTCGGACCAGCCGCGGTCGGCGAGCTCCGCCAGAAGCACGGGGTACGTCGACACGTCCGCCAACCCGACCGGGGTCACGGGGATGCCGTCGAAGTCGCCGCCAAGCGCCACCGCGTCCAGCCCCGCCACCTCGCGGACGTGTTCGACGTGGTCGGCCGCGTCCGCCACCCCGCACGGCGGCCGGGCGTGCCCGGCCACCCAGCGGTCGCGGGCGGCCACGAAAGCCGCGCTGTCCGCCGGGTACGCCGCGGCGAGGCGCTCCTCCGCCATCCCCAGCGCCAGGCTCCAGTCCCGGTATGCCTCGGTGAGGAACCACGGCACGAAGGTCACCATGACGATCCCGGCGGTGTCCCGGACCCGGGTGAGGACGTCGTCCGGCACGTTGCGCGGGTGGTCGCACAGCGCGCGGGCGCTGGAGTGGGAGAAGAACGCCGGCGCCGCCGACGTGTCCAGGGCGGCGTGCATGGTGGTCACCGCGACGTGGGACAGGTCGACCAGCATGCTGAGCCGGTTCAGCTCACGCACCACCTCGAGGCCGAACGGGGACAGGCCGCCGACCTTCGCATCATCCGTGGCGCTGTCGGCCCACGGCGTGTTGCGGACGTGCGTCAGCGTGAGGTACCGGGCGCCGAGGGCGTGCATCATCCTCAGCGCCCCGAGGGAGCACGCGATGGAGTGCCCGCCCTCCATGCCGATCAGGGACGCCAGGCGACCCGCGCGGCGGGCCGACTCGACCTCCGCGGCGGTGGTGCACAGCGCCAGCCGGTCGGGGTGGCTGGCCACCCAGCGGCGGATGAAGTCGATCTGCTCGAGGGTGGCCGCGACGGGGTTCGCGCCGGGCAGCCCGTCGGCGACGAACACGGACCAGAACTGCGCACCGACGCCGCCCTCGGCGAGGCGGACGAGGTCGGTGTGCAGGCCGCTGCCGCGCTGGTCCACGGACGGGTCGAGCCGGTCGGTGTCGTAGCGCACGCGCCGGCGCAGCTCCCAGGCCAGGTCGTTGTGCCCGTCCACGACCGGGGCACCGGCCAGCACCGCCCGCACGCGCTCCGCGGTGGGCCGCGCGGGCCCGGCCGGTCCCGCGCTCCGCTCGCTCATGACTCAGCCTAACCAGCCGCGGGACGGCGGGCCGGCGGATGCGCGACGGCCGGGCACCCGCGAGGAGTGCCCGGCCGTCGACCGTGCGATGTGCCGGACTCAGAAGTCCATGTCGCCGCCGCCACCGGGGGCACCGGCGGGGGCCTTCTCCTTCTCCGGCTTGTCCGCCACCACGGCCTCCGTGGTGAGGAACAGGGCCGCGATCGACGCCGCGTTCTGCAGCGCCGAGCGGGTGACCTTGGCCGGGTCGATGATGCCGGCCGCGAGCAGGTCGACGTACTCACCGTTCGCGGCGTTCAGGCCGTGCCCGCTGTCGAGGTTGCGAACCTTCTCGACCACGACGCCGCCTTCGAGGCCGGCGTTCACGGCGATCTGGCGCAGCGGGGCGTCCA
The DNA here is from genome assembly GCA_035634075.1 of Pilimelia sp. GTDB lineage: Bacteria > Actinomycetota > Actinomycetes > Mycobacteriales > Micromonosporaceae > DASQDS01. The sequence continues at coordinate 2,189 of DASQDS010000719.1, forward strand.
GCGCCACGCGGACGATGTTCGCGCCGGTGGCCTCGTCGCCGATCAGGTCGAGCTTGTCGAACGCGGTCTTGCCGGCCTGCACCAGCGCGACGCCACCACCCGGGACGATGCCCTCCTCCACGGCGGCCTTCGCGTTGCGCACCGCGTCCTCGATGCGGTGCTTGCGCTCCTTCAGCTCGACCTCGGTGGCCGCGCCAACCTTGATCACCGCGACGCCGCCGGCCAGCTTGGCCAGCCGCTCCTGCAGCTTCTCGCGGTCGTAGTCGGAGTCGCTCTTCTCGATCTCAGCGCGGATCTGGTTGACCCGGCCCTGGATCTGCTCGGCGTCGCCGGAGCCGTCCACGATGGTGGTCTCGTCCTTGGTGACGACCACCTTGCGGGCGCGGCCCAGCATGTCCAGGCCGACGCTCTCCAGCTTGACGCCCAGCTGCTCGCTGACCGGCTGGCCGCCGGTGAGGATCGCGATGTCGCCGAGCATCGCCTTGCGGCGGTCGCCGAAGCCCGGCGCCTTCACGGCGACGGACTTGAAGGTGCCCCGCACCTTGTTGACGATGAGGGTGGCCAGGGCCTCGCCCTCCACGTCCTCGGCGATGATCAGCAGCGGCTTGCCCGACTGCATGATCTTCTCGAGGATCGGCAGCAGGTCCTTCACCGACGCGATCTTGGAGTCGACGATCAGGATGTACGGGTCGTCGAGGACGGCCTCCATCCGCTCCGCGTCGGTCCAGAAGTACGGCGAGATGTAGCCCTTGTCGAAGCGCATGCCCTCGGTGAGCTCAAGCTCCAGCCCGAAGGTGTTGCTCTCCTCGACGGTGATGACGCCTTCCTTGCCGACCTTGTCCATCGCCTCGGCGATGATCTCGCCAACGCTCGGGTCGCCGGCGGAGATGGAGGCGGTGGAGGCGATCTGCTCCTTCGTCTCCACGTCCTTGGCCAGCTTGGACAGCTCCTCCGCGACGCTGGCCACGGCGGCCTCGATGCCGCGCTTGAGCGCCATCGGGTTCGCGCCGGCCGCGACGTTACGCAGCCCCTCGCGCACCAGCGCCTGGGCCAGGACGGTCGCCGTCGTCGTGCCGTCGCCGGCGACGTCGTCGGTCTTCTTCGCGACCTCCTTGACCAGCTCAGCGCCGATCTTCTCGTACGGGTCCTCCAGCTCGATCTCCTTGGCGATGGATACACCATCGTTGGTGATCGTGGGAGCGCCCCACTTCTTCTCGAGCACCACGTTGCGGCCCTTGGGGCCCAGCGTCACCTTGACGGCGTCGGCGAGCTGGTTCATGCCCCGCTCGAGCCCGCGGCGCGCCTCCTCGTCGAACGCGATAATCTTGGCCATACGGCGTTGTCCTCCTGGACACTAGCGACACGTCCCGGGCCTGTGGCCCGGGCGTACGCATGCTGACGCACCCCTCGGATCTTCCGTCGCACCCCGACGGAAGCTCCGTAGGCCGGGCCGGATAGCCCGCGACGACCGGCCCCTGCCCCGCACCGCAACCGGTGCACGGCGGCGCCCTACCGCCCCGACCTAAAGCACTGCTTCCATTGGCACTCGCGGTCAGCGAGTGCCAATGACTTGTTTAGCACTCTGCCGGGGCGAGTGCAAGCGACTCGGGGCGCGCCACCGTCGCCGTCAGCCCAGGGCGGCGGCGAGCTGCGGGGTGTTCACCGGCGCTTCCCGGGCGCGCTGCTCGGCGTAGGTGATGATGATCCCGACGATCTGCAGGAGCGACAGCGGCACGGCCACGAGCACCGCCACCACCGAGACGACGATCGCCACCGGCGACACCGTGTCGGCGGCACCCAGGGCGTTGAGCAGAACCTCCTGGATGACCCCGATGACCACGTTGCCACCGAGGATCACGAGCACGAGCAGCGCCACCCGGCCGAGCACCGGGCCCGCGTTCGCGTGCGTGAGCCGCCACGAGCGGCCGATCGGGTTTTCCCGCTCGAAGAGGTAGATCGGGCCGATGAGGCTGAGGGCGAACGCGAAGTACAGGCCCGGCAGGACGCAGAAGCACAGGCCGGCGACGATGAGCAGGCCCGTCACCAGGGTCCACCCCCACAACCCGAACATCCGCCGGACGCCGTACGACAGGGCCTGCCCGAGGCCGGCCGGCTGGCCCGCCGCCTCCCGGGTGAGCGCCCACGTGGCCGCGGCGTACCCGGCCGACTGCAGCAGCGCCAGCACCACCAGGCCGACGGCGAGCAGGAGCAGGAACGGCAGCAGGTCGCCCCAGAGCGCGGAGAAGTCCGGCGCGCCGCCGGCCGCGGCGTCGGCGCGCTCCGCCTGCCGGCCTAGCCGCACCCCGTACACCAGGGAGAGCAGTGCGAAGAACACGCCGGGCAGCACCTGCGTCACCGCCACCACCGCGAGCAGCGACCGCCAGCTGCGGCGCAGCCCGCCGGTGATCCGTGCGGTCCACGCGCCCAGGCCGGCGTCGCGCGGCACCACCAGCGGATCGTTCGGGTCCACATACGCGTACCAGCCGCCGGGCTGTCCGTACGCCGGCTGCCCGGGCACCGGATACTGCCCGTAGGGCGGGTACTGCCCCTGCGGCGGGTACTGACCGGAGGTCGGGTACTGCCCCTGCGGCGGGTACTGGCCGGGTGGCTGGTGCGGCGGCCCCTGCGCCGACGGCTCACCTCTGTCGGGGTCCCACCGCGGCGTGGGGTCCCAGGGCGGCGGCGTAGTCATGGTGGTCCCTTTCCGACGTGCCCCGCGCGCGGGCGGTGGCCCAGCCGGGACGTGACACACAGGACGGTGGCACCCGCGCGAGGCGCGGTGCCGCCCGCAAGATAGCGTAGGGCGCCGACCCCACCTGGCAGTGAGGACCGGCGCCCTAAGGTGATCCGGGGTGATCGGCGCGGCTCGACACCGCGGCGAGCGAGCAGGTCAGGCGATGAGCCGCACCTTCTCCGCCTGGGGACCCTTCTGACCCTGCGCGATCTCGAACTCGACCCGCTGTCCGTCGTCCAGCGCCTTGTAACCGTCCATCTCGATGGCCGAGAAGTGGACGAACACGTCCTGCCCCCCGTCGACCGCGATGAAGCCGTAGCCCTTTTCACTGTTGAACCACTTGACGGTGCCCTGTGCCACGGTGCACTTCCCTCACTTCGATGGTGCTGGGTCTCGCCAGACCCCCGGCTGGAGCGTTCGCTTGCCGGGGCCTTCGCATCGACGATGCTGCATGGCGGTCGGTACGTCGGCCGAATCGCACGCTACACGAGCGCTCGCGCTCCCGCACACCCCCAAATGGGACACCGTGGCCCTAGCCGACGCCGGTCGTTTACCACTCGTGGCATCGGCACGGCGGGCACCTCGTCGAGGACGGCACCGCACCCGCCGCCGTCCGACCCCGCGGGCGGCGTACGCCTGCCTGTTCGGCTTTCTGTTGACAAGTGCGCTGGTGGCGG
>DASQDS010000720.1:0-4022 GCA_035634075.1 Pilimelia sp.
CCGTTCAGCAGCAGGTTGGGGATGCGCGCCGGCAGGATCGTCGGCTCCTTGGCCCGGCCGTCGTAGTTGTCCTGAAAGTCGACGGTGTCCTCGTCGATGTCCCGCAGCATCTCCATCGCCAGCGGGGCCAGCTTGCACTCCGTGTAGCGCATTGCCGCCGGCGGGTCGTTGCCGGGCGAGCCGAAGTTGCCGTTGCCGTCGACCAGCGGATACCGCAGCGACCACGGCTGCGCCATGCGGACCAGCGCGTCATAGATCGAGGCGTCACCGTGGGGGTGGAACTGACCCATCACGTCGCCGACGACGCGGGAGCACTTGACGTAGCCGCGGTCCGGCCGGTAGCCCGAGTCGAACATCGCATACAGGATCTTGCGGTGTACGGGCTTGAGGCCATCCCGCACGTCCGGCAGGGCGCGTCCGACGATCACGCTCATCGCGTAGTCGAGGTAGGACCGCTGCATCTCCACCTCGAGCCCGACCGGCTCGATGCGGCTCCGCACCCCGAGCGGACCGGCGCCCGCCTCGATCGGCTCGTCGCTGGCAGGAGTCTCCGTCACAGTGAACCCTTATCGCTTTGTTCCGCCTACGGTACGAGGCGGGATCTTCTGGATAAATGCCGCGATGTAGCTGTGGATAACGGCTGTGGACAGCGCGCAATCTGTGGAAAAGCGGGGTCGTGCCATCGGCCCCGCGCCCGCGTCAGATGTCGAGGAACCGCACGTCCTTGGCGTTGCGTTGAATGAACGAGCGGCGGGCCTCGACGTCCTCCCCCATCAGCACGCTGAAGAGCTCGTCCGCCGTTGCCGCATCGTCGAGACTGACTTGCAGGAGGGTCCGGGTGCTCGGGTTCATCGTGGTCTCCCACAGCTCCGGGTAGTTCATCTCGCCCAGGCCCTTGAAGCGCTGGATGTCGTCCGGCTTCGCGTTCGCCTTGCGCTCCTGGCGCAGCGCGATCAGGCCGTCCCGCTCCCGGTCGGAGTAGGCGTACTGGGCGTCGTCACCCCGCTTGTTCCACTTGATTTTGTATAGCGGGGGTTGCGCCAGGTAGACGTGCCCGAGCTCCACCAGCGGCCGCATGAACCGGAACAGCAGGGTGAGCAGCAGCGTCCGGATGTGCTGCCCATCCACGTCGGCGTCGGCCATCAGTACGACCTTGTGATACCGCAGCCGTTCCATGTCGAACTCGTCGTGGATGCCGGTGCCCAGGGCGGTGATCAGCGCCTGGACCTCGTTGTTCTTCAGCACCCGGTCGATGCGCGCCTTCTCGACATTGAGGATCTTGCCGCGGATCGGCAGGATCGCCTGCGTCCGCGGGTCACGGCCCTGCTTCGCCGAGCCGCCCGCCGAGTCGCCCTCGACGATGAACACCTCGGAGACGCGTGGGTCCGTCGACTGGCAGTCCGCGAGCTTGCCGGGCATCGAACCGGACTCCAGCAGGGACTTGCGCCGGGCCAGCTTGCGAGCCTGCTGGGCGGCGATGCGCGCCCGGGCCGCCTGGGACGCCTTGGTGATGATGAGCCGGGCCTCGCTCGGGTTGCGCTCGAACCAGTCCACCAGCCACTCGTTCGCGGCCTTCTGCACGAATCCCTTGACGTCGGTGTTGCCGAGCTTCGTCTTGGTCTGGCCCTCGAACTGCGGGTTGGCCAGCTTGACCGAGATGATGGCGGCCAGGCCCTCCCGCACGTCCTCGCCGGACAGCTTCTCGTCGCCCTTGAGGATCTTCTTCTCGGCGCCGTACCGGTTGACGATCGTGGTCAGCGCGGACCGGAAGCCCTCCTCGTGGGTGCCGCCCTCGTGCGTGTTGATCGTGTTGGCGAAGGTGTAGACCGACTCGCCGTACGACTCGTTCCACTGCATGGCGACCTCGACCGCCATGCCCTCCACCTCGGCGCCGAACTCGACCACGGACTTGTGGATCGGGCTCTTCGTCTGGTTGAGGTGGCGGACGAAATCCGCGATGCCGCCCTTGTACAGGTAGGTCACCTCGCGCACCGTGCCGTCGTCCTCGGTGCTGCGCTCGTCCACGAGGTGGATCTTCAGGTTCCGGTTGAGGAACGCCATCTCCTGCAGGCGGCGCGAGATGGTCTCGAAGTTGAACTCGACGGTCTCGAAGATCTTCGGATCGGGCCAGAAGGCGACCATGGAGCCCGTCCGCGTCGTCGACTCGCCCTTCTCCAGCGGCGACGGCTTGGAGTTGGTGTACTCCTGCCGCCACACGTGGCCGGACTTGTGGATCACCACCCGCATCCGGGTGGACAGCGCGTTGACCACCGACACGCCGACGCCGTGCAGGCCGCCGGAAACCGCGTACGCCTTGCCGTCGAACTTGCCGCCCGCGTGCAGGACCGTGAGGGCGACCTCGACGCCCGGCTTCTTCAGCTTCGGGTGCAGGTCGACGGGGAAGCCGCGGCCGTTGTCGGTCACCGACACCCCACCGTCGGCGAGGAGCACCACGTCGATGGTGTCGCAGTAGCCGGCCAGCGCCTCGTCGACCGCGTTGTCCACGACCTCCTGAACCAGGTGGTGCAGCCCGCGCTCACCGGTGGAACCGATGTACATACCGGGCCGCTTGCGCACCGCCTCGAGGCCCTCCAGGACCGTGATCGATTCGGCTCCGTACTCCTGCTTCTTCTGCGCTGGCACCGTCGGTCGCTTTCTCGCACCAGGACCCTGAGACGCCACGGGTCGCGGTGCGGGGGTCGGCGGGGCGTCGGCGCGGTCGGCACGCACGACAACCACGCCGGGCTGGGGCGCAGCCGGCGGGCCGCCAGGTGCCGATCGACGCGGCGGCCCGCGATCGTGATCGGTTGGGACGTCCGCGGCGGGTGACCCCGGGCGTTCCTGGTCTTCGCGTCAATCCTACTGTGCCGGGCCGACACTACGGGCACGCGGCACCCGGTGACCCGGCTCAGATGCCCGTAGGCGCCTCAACGGTGCCGGGCGTAACTCCCCCCACACACCTCGCCCCGTGCCGGCGGCGGATTTTGCCACGTCGCGGGCGCGGCTAAGGCACGATGCGCGGCCCCGACCGGCATGGGGGTACCGCACCGGGCCCGCGTGCCGTACCCTCGCCCGGCGCGGTACCCCCGCGCCGAGGGCGCACTGACGAGGAGGGTGACGCTTCGGATGGGGCTGGACAACGTCGCCGTCCAGTGGCCACGCACCGGCCGTTTCTACGAGCCCGTGGCCCCGGCAGAGTTCGTGGACTTCGCCGCCATGGCGGACGCCCCGCGCGTCGCCGCGCCCACCGCCGCGCTCGCCGACCACATCGCCAAGACCGGCACGGTGCGGGCGACCGCGTACACGGAGCTGATCGACCTGCTGCTCGGGCTCGACGGCGTGCTCTACGCCACCGAGGCCGCCGAGGAGGACGAGGACCCCGTCATCGACCCCGACGGGTGTGCCTGGATCGCCGGCGGCCTGGAGCGCTTCGTGGAGGGGCACGCGCCGCACGGCGAGGTGGTGACGTTCGAGACCGTCGGCGCCGTGCTCCGCGAGGCGCTGGCCGGCGGCCGGCTGGCCGAGCAGCAGCTGCGCTGGCTGGACGGCCGCCTGGACACCCTGCGGGACGAGTCCGGCGGCGCGCCGCAGTGGAGTTTCAGCCGCGGGGAGCTGGCCGTGCTCGCCCGCTTCTACCGGCGCTGCGCCGTGCGCGGCTTCGCCGTCTACGCCGACTTCTGACCCGCCGCGAGCGTCAGCCATAGGTGTCCCGCGGGCCGCGGCCGCGCACCCGGCGCGGACCGCGCTGCCACGATGGGGCGGCCGGCCCGTGGATGTGCAGCTTCGTGACGACGTTGTGCCCGACCTCGGCGGCGATCCGCTTCAGCAGCGAGCCGGCGAGCAGGCGCAGCTGCGTGGCCCACGCCGTCGACTCGGCCTCGACGGTCAGCTCCCCGTCGGCCAGCTTCACCGGCCGGCTGTGCTGGGCGACGTCCGGGCCGACCAGCCGCTCCCAGGCGCCGAACACGGTCGCCTCGGCAGCCGGCCGCTGCCAGCCGCGCGTCTTGACCAGTCGGGCGAGC
>DASQDS010000721.1:0-3992 GCA_035634075.1 Pilimelia sp.
CTGGCAGCCGGTGATCGCCGCCCGGTGCCGCCTGCTGCGGAGCGAAGCGGGCTGGCTGCGCCCCCCACTGGCCGGTGCCGTGCGGTGGCGGCTCCAGCGCGGCCGGCCGACCCGCCGGCGCCTGCCTCGGCTGCGACACCCGGCCCGGCGGCTGCGGCGGTTGCGCGGCGTGGCCCGGCGCCTGTCCCGATTGAGTGGCGGCGGCGGGCTGCCGCATCGGTGGGGCGATACCGCCCTGCGCCGGCGGTCCCTGCGGCTGCCGGGGCTGCGAGACGCGACCACCGTACGACTGGCTCTGCGGCTGCCCGAGCTGTGCTGCCCGGCCTGTTGGCGGCTGGGCCAGCGGTTGCCGTGGCTGCGACAGGCGCCGCTCCGACCCGCCGACCTGGGACCCGGCTTGGGGGTTGCCCTGAAACGCGCTGCTCCGGAACGCGCTGCCCTGGAACGCGCTGCCCTGGAACGCGCTGTGCTGGAACGCGCTGCCCGGGGCCCGGCCACCGGCGGCGTCGGAGCCCGCGGACCCGCCGCCCCCGGACCCGAGACCCGCGGAGCCGGGAGCCGCGGAGCCGGGAGCCGCGGAGCCGACCGCCGTTGATCCAAATCCGGCGGACCCGAACCCGGCGGACCCGAACGCCCCGGAGCCGCCGGAGCGCAGGTCGCGGTCGGCCGCCGCGTCGTCTCCGTGCCGGGCGCGCCGACGACCCGCCGGCGGCGGGTCGTCAGGTCCGGTGGCGCGGTCGGCGGAGCGCCGACTCGGCGGCGGGGCGTAGCGTTCCTCCGCGGCGGCCCGGCGGCCGTACCCGTTGGTGTCGGTGTCCCTGGGCAGGTACGCCGCGACGGCGTCCCGGCCCGCCAGTGGCTCGCGGCTGTGCCGCCCGCTGGTGGTGCCCTCGTCGTCGTCCGGCTCGGCCCGCCGGCGCCCGCGCCGGCCGCCGGTGCCGGTCGACCGGTAACCGGGGGCGGCTTCCTCGGTCGGCCCCGGGTCGGGCGGCGGGGGGCCGAGCGGGTCCCGGGCAGGCGGCATCGACCAACCTCCCGCTCCGGATCCGGGGCCCTGAACCATGTCGCCCAGGGTAATGGACATCGGCGCTCCAGCGAACGATGGAAGAAGCCACCGAACGGTCAAATCCCATCAATTTGGACCAGCAACCGACCATAGACCGACTCGTTGTCCGACAAGCGGACCGGCCACAATGCAAGGCGTGACCGCCGACCACTACTTCTCCGCCGACCCGGCCAGCGCCGCCGAGACGCGCCCCGTGCGGTTCGCCGCGGCCGGCCGGGAGTTCTCGCTCACCGCCGCCGGGGGCGTGTTCTCCGCCGGGCGGCTGGACCCCGGCACCGCCGTACTGCTGCGCAAGGCACCCCTTCCCCCGGCGGACGCCGCCGGGCCGCTGCTGGATCTGGGCTGCGGCTACGGCCCCATCGCCTGCGTGCTGGCGACCGCCGCGCCGCGCGCCACGGTGTACGCCGTGGACGTCAACGCCCGCGCGTTGGCGCTCGCCGCCGGCAACGCCGCGGCCGTGGGGGCCGCCGGCCGGCTCCGGGCCGTGACTCCCGACGCCGTGCCGGCCGCTGTCCGAGTCGCCGCGCTCTGGAGCAACCCGCCGATCCGGATCGGCAAGGTGGAGCTGCACGCCATGCTGCGCCGCTGGCTGCCCCGCCTCGCGCCGGACGGGGTGGGGTGGCTCGTCGTGGCCCGGCACCTCGGCGGCGACTCGCTGCAACAGTGGCTGACCGACGAAGGCTGGCCGGCGCAGCGGTACGCCAGCCAGAAGGGGTACCGGGTCCTGCGGGTCACGCCCGACAAGAGATAACCGTGCGACCGGCGGCCCCCGCGTGCGGGAGGATGCGCGCGTGGGTTATGTGGACGTCGCCGGGGTCGGGTACACACTGCCGGACGGTCGGGAGCTTTTCGCCGACGTGTCGTTCCGGGTGGGCGAGGGCGCGAAGGTGGCCCTCGTCGGCCCCAACGGGGCTGGCAAGACCACCCTGCTGCGGATGGTGGCCGGCGACCTCCCGGCGCCGACCGGGGCGATCGCGCGCGCCGGCGGGCTCGGGGTGATGCGGCAGTTCATCGGGATGATCGGCGACGAGACCACGCTCGCCGAGTTCGCGCTCGGGCTGGGCACCCCGGCGGTGCGCGCGGCGGGGGAGCGGCTGGTCGCGGCCGAGCGGGCGCTGCACGCCACCGAGCTCCGCGGCCGGTTCTCCACGTCCGCGCAGAAGGCGCAGGTGGCGTACGCGGACGCGATCGCCGCGTGGGGCGAGGCCGGCGGATACGACGCCGAGGTGCTGTTCGACACGGCGTCCACGGTGGTGCTGGGCCTGCCCTGGGAGTCCTCGCGCACCCGCCCGGTGCGGACGCTGTCCGGCGGCCAGCAGAAGCGGTTCGCGCTGGAGCTGCTGCTGCGCGGCAGCGACGAGGTGCTGCTGCTGGACGAGCCGGACAACTTCCTCGACGTGCCGGGCAAACGGTGGCTGGAAGGGCGCCTGCGGGAGTCGGCGAAGTCCGTCCTGTACGTCTCGCACGACCGCGAGCTGCTCGCGCAGACCGCCGACCGCGTGGTCGCCGTCGAGGGCGGCGGCGCGTGGGTGCACCCGGCCGGCTTCGCCAGCTGGCACGCCGCCCGGGGGGCTCGGCACGACCGGCTCGCCGAGCAGCGCCGGCGCTGGGACGAGGAGCACGAGAAGCTGCGCGAGCTGGTGCTGATGTACAAGCAGAAGGCCGCGTACAACTCCGGGATGGCGTCGCGGTACCAGGCGGCGCAGACGCGGCTGCGCAAGTTCGTCGAGGCGGGGCCGCCCGAGGTGCCGCCGAGGGACCAGTCGGTGCAGATGCGCCTGACCGGCGGGCGGACGGGCAAGCGGGCCGTGATGTGCGAAGGGCTGGAGCTCGACGGGCTGACGTACCCCTTCGACATCGAGCTCTGGTACGGCGACCGGCTGGCGGTGCTCGGCGCCAACGGCACCGGCAAGTCGCACTTCCTCCGCCTGCTCGCGCGCGGCGGGACCGATCCGGCGTCGGACGCCGCCCCGGTCGACGGGGCGGCGTTGGCGGCGGTCGCCCACGACGGCGTCGCCCGGCTGGGCGCCCGGGTGCGCCCCGGCCACTTCTCCCAGACCCACGACCGGCCGGACCTCGTGGACCGCACGCTGGTCGACATCCTGTGGCGCGGCGAGGAACGGCGCGCGGGCATGGACAGGCATGCGGCGATGAAGGCCCTCAACCGCTACGAGTTGGCCGGGCAGGGCGACCAGCTCTTCGGCACGCTGTCCGGCGGCCAGCAGGCGCGCTTCCTGGTGCTGCTGCTGGAGCTGTCCGGCGCCACCCTGCTGCTGCTCGACGAGCCGACGGACAACCTGGACCTGGCCAGCGCGGAGGCGCTGGAGGAGGGCCTGCGCGGGTTCGCCGGGACGGTCGTGGCGGTGACCCACGACCGCTGGTTCACCCGGTCGTTCGACCGGTTCCTCGTCTTCGGCGGCGACGGCGAGGTGAAGGAGACGCCGGAGCCGGTCTGGGACGTTGCCTGAGACATCGATGTGTGGCGAAGCCCACGCCGCCCTTGGCAGCGGAAGGGCCGCGCACATAGTGTGAGGCTCACGTAACCCACGGGAGCCCGGTGCACCGGGCTGAGAGGGGGGCTGTCGCGGCCCCCGACCGTCGAACCTGATCCGGGTAATGCCGGCGCAGGGAGGAGTCGCCGTGGCCTCGACAGGTCGACTGCACCTCATCACCGACACCCGCCCCGGGCGCGACCCGATTGCGGTGGCCCGCGCGGCGCTCGCCGCCGGCGTGCCCGTCGTGCAGGTGCGCGTCGAGGACACCACCACCGACCGGGAGGCGTACGACCTGGCGGGGCGGATCGCCGCGCTGTGCGCTACCCGGGGCGCGGCGTGCCTGGTGAACGACCGGCTGCACGTGGCGCTGGCCGTGCGGGCGGCGGGCGGGCACGTCGGCGCGGCGGACCTGCCGGTCGCCGCCGCGCGCC
>DASQDS010000722.1:0-2403 GCA_035634075.1 Pilimelia sp.
CGAACCCGTGCTCGGCCGCCCGCGCGAAGAGGTCGCGCTGGACCCGCGCGGACAGGCCGACGGCGAGGATGCCGAGGTCCGGATCCCGCTCCTTGCGTTCGCTGCGCTTCACAATTAGTCCAATCATTGGACAGTAAAGATTGTGGACCATATGCTGGTCCGCACGACCGGCGGCGGACCGACGCCGACGACAGTAGAAGAGAGAACCCCATGACGATCCTCATCACCGGCGCGACGGGCACCGTGTCCGGCGAGGTGCTGCGCGCCCTCGCCGGGACGACCGGCGTCCGCGCGCTGGTCCGCGACGCCGGCCGGACGCCGCCCGTGGCCGGCGTCGAGTACGCCGTCGGCGACCTGGCCGACCCGTCCTCGCTGCCGGCCGTGTTCGACGGGGTGACGACGCTGTGGCTGCTCACACCGATGGGCCCGCACGCGCCCCACCTGAGCATGAACGCCCTGTGGGCGGCCCGGCGGGCCGGCGTCCGGCACGTGGTCCGGCTGTCCGCGGTGGGCGCCGCCCACGACGCCCCGACCCGCAACGGCCGGCTGCACGCCCTGTCCGATGCCGAGCTGACGCACTCCGGCCTGGCGTGGACGATCCTGCGCCCGCACTTCTTCATGCAGAACCTGCTCGGCGCGCTCGTCGGTAACCAGCTCTTCGGGATCGCCGGGGAAGGCAGCCTCGGCCTGGTCGACGTCCGGGACGTCGCCGCAGTGGCCGCCGAGGTCCTCACCCGCCCGGCGCGTCACGAAGCCAGGATCTACACCCCCACCGGCCCCGAGAGCATGTCACTGCGGCGCGCCGCGGGGGAATTCGCCGCACACCTGGGGCGCCCCGTCGGTTACACGCCGCTCACGCCCGACCAGGCCCACAGCGCACTGCTCCAGGCGGGCGTCGACCCCTGGGCCGCCGCGGTGTCCGCCGAGTACGCCGAGGCGTACGCCGGGGGCTGGGGAGACTTCACCACGACGGACGTGCGGGACGTGATCGGCCGCCCGCCGCGCACCGTCGGCGAGTTCGTCCGCGACCACCGCGACCGGCTCGCCACCGCCGCCAGGTGAGGGTCCGCGGCCCCGACGTGCCTGGCCTGTCCGCCGGTAGCGGTCAGCCGAGATCATCAGCCATCAGACCTCTCCCGGGTGGGGCTCCTCCGCCGGCGCGTTGGCGACCGTCCCCGGCTAACCTCTCTGGCGCGCTCGCAGCTGACCGATGCCCAGGTCGCGCGGGGTTGGACCGGCCCGGACGCCGCGTCGCTGACCTTGACAGAATCAACTTCTGTCGATAGACACCTTGTGTGCGGCGCCGGCCGCACCATAACATCGTGACGGAGCCGGCCGACCGCTTGTCAGACGGCTAGCCGCCGTCGTGGACGGCACGCGGCAGCGCGACTCCATCGTGCGATGACCCTGACCGGGCCGGGGTACGACGTCGGCGCCTCGCGTCGTCGTCACCGCACGGCCCTCTGCCGGGCGCCGCTCCTGTACCCCCACATCCGCTCGCGCACGCCTGCCCCGTACACCTGCACCGCCCGTCTGCCTCCGGGCAGACCCGGACACGCTGTCCTCACGGAACCGGAGGAATTTATGATCGCCCGAAAATGGCGGATCGCGCTCGTCACGGCTGTCACCTCGATGGCCGCCACCGCGGGCCTGACCACCACCCTGGTGGCGCACGCCGCGGTTGGTTGTCAGGTCGCCTACTCGGTGCAAAACCAGTGGCAGGGGGGCTTCGGCGCCAACGTCACCGTGACGAACCTCGGTGACCCCCTCACCAGCTGGCGGCTGACCTGGTCGTTCACCGCCGGGCAGACGATCACACAGCTGTGGAACGGCAGCCACACGCAGTCCGGCAGCCAGGTGACCGTCAGCAACGTCAGCTACAACGGCAACCTCCCGACCAACGGCAGCACCTCGTTCGGCTTCAACGGCGCGTCGAGCGCCAGCAACCCGCAGCCGGCCAGCTTCGCGCTGAACGGGGTCACCTGCACCGGTGGCACCACCGGCAACCCGACGGGCGGCCCGACGGCCGGTCCGACGAGCTCCTCCCCGCGGCCCCCGACCCCGTCGGCGAGCCCGACCGGCGGCAACACCGGTGGCGGCACCGGCACCACCTGCAACACCGCGCCGGTCAACCCCAACGCCACCCCGGCGGCGCGCCGGCTGCTCTGCCTGGTCGTCAACACCTACGGCCGGGGCATCCTGTCCGGTCAGCAGGAGTCGACCTGGATCGGCGGCCCCGAGTACGAGATGAACCACATCCAGAACACCACCGGCAAGCTGCCGGCCATCCGTGGCCTGGACATGGGTGACTCGCCGAACTTCGGCAGCCGGGCCGTGGCCTGGTGGAACGCCGGCGGTATCCCGATGGTCGGCTACCACATGGGCTCGCCCTCCAACTCCGCG
>DASQDS010000723.1:0-2235 GCA_035634075.1 Pilimelia sp.
CCGCCCGGGCAGGGCGGCCCGCCGTGGCAGGGTCCGCCGCCCTGGGACGGTGCCCCGCCGTGGCAGGGCGCCCCGCCGTGGCAGTACGCCGGCCCGCCGTACCCCGGCATGGGCCCGCCGACCCCACCCCGCCGGCGCTGGCGGTGGCAGCTCTGGGTGGCCCTCGGCCTGGTCGCGGTGCTGATGCGCTGCGTAGCGCCGGTGGTCCTCCTGGTCAACGGCGCCAACTGGCTGCGCCCGGAGGCGGTCGGCCCGTCCGGCTCGGCGGCGCCCGCCGCCACCACCGCGCCGCCGCCGGCGCCGAGCCCGGCCCCCGACGCTCCCGAGCGGATGCGCCAGCCGTGGGTGATGGAACGCATCGGCGACGTGCTGCGCGCGCAGACCGCCGCGCTGCTGCGGGGCGACCGGGCGGGCTTCCTGGCCGTCGTGGAGCCGGCCAACCGCAAGCTGAGCGGCGACCTGGCGCGCCGGTTCGGGTCGCTGCGGGCCCTGCGGGTGGCGGATTACACGCAGTCGATCGTGGGGGTGCCGCGGCCCCGGATCAGCACCGGCGACCGCCGCGAGTGGGGCGTCACCGTGGAGGTGCGGCACTGCTTCGCCGTCACCCGCTGCGCGCCGGACCCGCTGCGGATGCGGTCCGTCTGGGTGGAAACCGCCGCCGGCCCACGGATGGCGTCGCTGGAGCAGACCGGCGACGCGGAGAACGGGCCGCGGCCGTGGGAGATCAGCGCGTTGCGGACCGCCGTCGGCAAGCGCACGGTCGTGGCCACGACCAGCAAGTACGCCAGCCGCCTCCCCCGGCTGCTGCGCGAGGCGGAGAAGGCGGCGGCGAACGCGGATGCGTTCGCCATCGGACCGCCCCGCGACCGATACCGCATCTTCGTCGCCGGCCCGCAGGACTGGCGGCGTTGGTACGGCGGTGACCTGCCGGACTGGTCGGTCGGCTTCGCCACGGCCGTCGGCGAGGACCGGATGGAGGTCGTCCTCAACATCAAGGAGATCCAGTCCGACTACCTGGACGAGGTTCTGCGGCACGAGCTGGGCCACGTCGTGACGCTCGGCGGCGAGAAGTACCACGGCCGCTCGAACTTCTGGTTGATCGAGGGGATCGCCGAGTACATCCAGGAGTACAAGCGGCCGGTGGGCGGTTACGACGGCCGGCAGGTGGTCCGCCGCTACGTGCGCGAGGGCAAGCTGAAGAAGACCGTCGTGGTGGCCGACCCGACGGCCAACACGGCCGACTGGCAGGTCGCGGCCCGGTACGGCGTCGGCTACTACGCCGTGCGCCGCCTGGCTGACCGCTTCGGCAACGCCAAGGTGCTGGCGTTCTTCAAGGCGGTGGTGCGCGACGGCACCGCCCTGGACGCCGCCGCCCGCTCCGCCTTCGGCACGACGTGGGCGGGCGTGAACGCGGACTGCCTGCGCTACATCCGGCGGACGACCGGCTGAGGCGGCCGTCGTCTTGAGGCCGGCATAGCATGGGGCGCGTGCGCCGCGTCCCCCCGCGTCCGACGGTCCTGGCCATCCTGGGCGTCGTCGCGCTCTGCCTCACGGCCGCCTCGTGCGGTGAGGAACCATCCGGCATCGCGCTCGGCGCGGCGTCGCGCGCCACCGTGGTCGAGGTCGTCGACGCGCCGGCGTCCGTCACCGCCCGGGCCGCCGCCACGCTCACCGCGCCCGCCGACGGCACGCTCGACACCCTGCACGTGCAAGCCGGTGACCGGGTGCGGCGCGGCGAGGTGCTCGCGGTGATCGATTCCCCGACCGCACAGGACCGGCTGGACCAGGCGCGCGAGGCGCGGCGGGCGGCCCGGCGGGCCGGCGGGGGCGGCGGGTCGGTGGACCTGCGGGGCCTCCAGCGGGCCACCGACGCGGAGGCCCGGGCGGCGTTCGCCGCCGCGCGTGGCGCCGCCGGCAAGATCGCCGACGCGGACCAGCGCACCGCGCTGCTCACCCAGGTCACGGCGGCGCAGCGCCGGTACGACGCGGCGGCCAACGCCGCCGGCAAGGCGATCCGGTCCGTGCAGCGGGGGGTCGCGGGCCTCAGCTCCGCGCTGAGCGCGCTCACCGCCGCCCAGCGGGTGCAGGCGCAGCAGGCGTACGACCTGGCCAAGGCGACGGTGGACGCGCTGACCCTGCGCGCGCCGCTCGACGGGGTCGTCCAGCTCGGCGGGGCGGGCGCCGCCAGCGGCAGCGGCGGCACCTCGATCACGGACCTGCTGGCGGCCGCCGGCG
>DASQDS010000724.1:0-7700 GCA_035634075.1 Pilimelia sp.
CGCCGTGTCGAGCGGCGGGACCGCCAGCCAGCCCGCCGCGGCCGTCCGCAACGCCGCCAGGGCCGCCGGCGGCAACCGGTGCGGGGTGCGCAGCGCGGCGATGATCCGGCAGTGCGCGGCCAGCGCCGGCAGCGCGGCCCAGGTAGCCGGGTCGGCGAACTGCACGTCGTCGAGGACCAGCAGCCCGCCGCGCACCCGGGAGCGCACGGCCTCGGCCAGCAGCGCCGGGTCCTGCGTGGGCAGCCGCACCCGCACCGCGCGGGCCAGCGCCAGCCCGGGCATCGTGCGCAGCATCGCCAGCCCGCCGCCGGCGAACACCGGCCCCCGGAACGCGGCGGCGATCTGCCGCAACGCGGTGCTGCGCCCGGCGCCGGGCCCGCCGGTGACCACCACCAGGGCAGGGCTGGCCAGCAGGGCACTGGCGGTGGCCAGCAGCGCGCCGGCGGCCCCGCCGGTCGGCTCGGGGCCGGCCGGGGGCCGGGAGGCCAGGTCACTGCCGGGTGCGTGCCGCACGTACGTCCCTCCCCGCCCACCCCCGCGCCCCGGGGCCGCGACCGACAGTGGCACAAACATGGGATCCTGCGCCGGCAGGATATTCGTAGTGTGGTTGGCGGGCAGGGCGCGTCACCCTGCGCACCGCCGGGAGGGGCGAGGCACGGATGAGCGAGCACGACCGCGCAACGCCAACATTGTCGCCGACCGCAGGGCCGGCTGACGAGTGATGGGGGCCGGTCCCCTCGCCGCCCGGGTGGCCGCGCTGTGCGACGACGTCGGCCCGCGCGTCGGTCCCGCGGCCCAGGAGCAGGTCTTAGGCGTACGACGGCGGTTGGCCGAGCCGTTGCGGGTGGCCATCGCCGGGCGGTTGAAAGCCGGAAAGTCGACACTGGTGAACGCGTTGATCGGCCGCCGGGTGGCCCCCACGGAGGTCGGCGAGTGCACGCGCATCGTCACCCAGTTCCGCTACGGCACCGCCGACCGGGTGGATGTGGTGCGCCGCGACGGGCGCCGGGTCAGCCTGCCGCTCGACGACTCCGGCATGATCCCGCAGCGGCTCGGCGCCCCGCGGCGCGAGATCTCGTTCGTGGACGTGACGCTCACGAGCGACCACCTGCGGGAACTGACCGTCGTGGACACCCCTGGGCTGTCGTCCACCAACGCCGCCGTCAGCGCCGGCGCCCAGCGGTACCTGTTCGCGCCCGACGTGGGCACCCGGGAGAACACCGCGCCCATCGACGACGACATCGACGCCGACTCGGTCGGCGCGATCAGCGGCGCCGAGGCGATCGTGTACGTGTTCACCCAGTCCGTGCGCGACGACGACGTGCGGGCGCTGGAGTCCTTCCGGGCCGCCTCCGCACGGCTGGCCAGCAGCCCGATCAACTCCCTCGGCCTGTTCAACAAGGTCGACAAGCTGGTCGGCGGCGTCGCCGACCCGTGGCCCGTCGCCGGTCCGCTCGCCGCCGACCAGGCCGGCGTGCTGCGCCGGGTGGTCTCCGACGTGGTGCCCGTCGTGGGGCTGCTCGCCGAGACCACCGAGGCCGGCCGGCTCACCGCCGCCGACTGCGAGGCGCTGCGTACCCTGGCCGGGCTGCCCGCCGCGCAGCGGCAGGTGCTGCTCGCATCGGTGGACCTGTTCACCGGCCGGGACGCCCCGGTGCCCCGCGAGCGCCGGGAGCGGCTGCTGCGGCTGCTCGACCTGTACGGCATCGGCTTCGCTATCGCCCAGCTCGCCGCGCGCCCCCAACTCGCCACGGGTGACCTCGTGCGGATGCTGTTCCAGGCCTCCGGCTTCCCCCGGCTGCGGCACACGCTGGATTCGGCGTTCCGGTGGCGCACCGACGCGATCAAGGCCGGCTGGGGGATGTCCACCCTGGAACGCCTCGCCGGGCACGCCGGGCACACCGGCGACCGGGAGATCCTGCGCGACGCGATCGAACGGGTCCTCGCCGAGCCGGAGTACCACCGGCTGCGGCTGCTGGAGGTCGCGCAGCAGGTCAGCACGGGAGTGGTCGAGCTGCCCGAGCTGATGGAGCAGGAGCTGACCCGGTTGGCCCTCTCCACCGACCCGCACTGGATCCTCAGCCTGCCCGCGGCGGGCACCGACCAACTGGTCAAGGCCGCCCTGGACGCCGCCAACCGGTGGCGGGTGTACGCGGTGGCCGGCGCCGGCCCGGCCCAGTCCCGGGTGGCCCAGGTCGCCCACCGCGGCTTCTTCCTCCTCTCCCAGCAGATCCGGGCCCGGTGAGCCGCGCATGACGACGACCGGCGAGGTGGCGCTCGGCAAGGCCCTCAGCGCGGCCATCGACGGCTGCCTGGCGTTCCTGCGCACCGCCGACACGGACGCGGCGGTGGAGATCGACACGCTGCGCCGGCGGGAGGTGACCCGGCCGTCCGTCGTGGTGGTCGGTGAGACCAAACGCGGCAAGAGTTCCCTGGTGAACGCGCTGATCGGGGTGCCGGGCCTGTCGCCGGTCGACGCCGCGGTGAGCACCTCGGCGTACCTGGAATTCCAGCACGCCACCGAGGCCAGCGCCCGGGCGTGGGTGCCCGGGCGGGACGAGCCGGTGCCGCTGTCCACCGCCGACCTGCGCGACTGGGCGAGCGTGGGCGGCCGCCTGCCCGACGGGCTCCGCCCGCCCCGGCGGGTCGAGGTGCGGCACCCGGCTCCCCTGCTGGAGTACCTGACCCTCGTCGACACGCCCGGCGCCGGCGGGCTGGACGCCGGGCACGCGGAGGTCGCGCTGGACGCCGCCCGGCACGCCACCGCCCTGCTGTTCGTCGTGGACGCCGCCGCGCCCCTCACCAAGCCGGAGCTGGACTTCCTCATCGAGGCCAGCAAGCGGGTCAACACCGTCGTGTTCGCCCTCACCAAGACCGACGCCTACCCCGGCTGGCGGACCATCTGGGCCGACGACCGGGCCCAGCTGCACGCCCACGCGGCCCGGTTCGCCGGGGCGACCTGGTTCCCGGTGTCCGCGCGGCTGGCCGAGGTGGCGCTGGGCCTGCCCGGCGACGCGGCGGCGGAACTGGTCCGCGAGTCGCGGATCGCGGAGCTCCAGCACGGGCTCATCGCGCTGGCCGGCCGCGGCCACCTGCTGCGGCAGGCCAACGTGCTGCGGGCCGTGCGCAGCGAGCTGATCCGGCTGGATCTCGACCTGGCCGCCCGGGCCCGCGCGACCGACCCGGACCCGGCCGACGTCGACGGCGCGCGGGAGCAGCGGGCCGCGCTGGCCGCCCGCAAACGCACCGAGTCCCGGCAGTGGTCGCTCGGTCTGGGCGCGGAGACGCAACGCGCCCGGGTGGAGGCCACCGGCCGGCTGCGCGGGTATCTCAGCGCCGTGCAGGAGGACTTCCTGGCCCACATCGACACCGCCCGGGGGGACGAGCTCAAGGCCCTCCCCGAGCAGGTCGACCGGGCGTTGCACCTGATCAGCGTCCGGCTCAGCGCCGACCTGGAAGCCCGGTTCCAGCAGGTCGGGGAGCGGGCGCTGGCGCAGGTGTTCGGGCCGGCGGAGGTGCAGCACGTGCTGGGCCGGCTCAACGCCACCCTGCGGCACGCGCTGGCCACCAAACCGCGCCGGGACGGCGCCGGCCCGGACAACGTCATGATCGCCATGTCGGCCGGCGGGATGGCGTACATGGCGGGGCGCGGCGCCATGGCCGGCGCGTCCGCCATGGGCGCCGGCGCGCTCGTCGGCGGCGGCCTGCTGATCCCCGTCGCCGGGCTCGGCCTGGGCCTGGCCGCCGGCGCTTTCATCCTGTACCGGCGGCGGGTGGCCAGCGACCGCCAGCAGGCCCGCACCTGGCTGCGGGAGGTGCTCGCCGAGGCCCGCGCCGCACTGGCCGACGAGATCACCCACCGGTTCACCGATCTGCAGTACGGGTTGACGCTGGCGCTGGACGACGCGATCGAACGCCGGCTCCAGCAACTCGACGCGCACATCGCCGAGATCGACAAGGCGCTGGCGCAGGACAAGGCAGGCCGGCTCCGGCGCCGGGCCGCCCTGCAGCAGGAGCGGGACGGCGTACGGGCCAGGGTCAAGCAGGTCGACGAGGTGCTGAGCCGGGCGCGGGCGTTGGCCCCGGCCGGGCCGAGCGACGCACGGGAGGCGTGAGCGGTGACCGATTACGACGGATGGCCCGACGACGCCGCAGCCCCGCTCGGGGCCGACGCCGACCCGGCGGACACCGCCGGCCTGGGCGACACCGCCGGCCTGGGCGGCGACGACAGCCGGTACGACCTGGCGCCGGACGAACCCCCGCCCTACGACGACGGTGCCAGCCTGGCCGACGGTGCCGGTTGGACCGACGCCGGCCCTGCCCTGGACGCGGGCGCCGGCGACGGCACCGCGGACGGCGACGCACCGGGGGACGAGGTCCCCGCGCCGGGCGGGCCGCCGGTGGGCGCGGACCCCGACCTACCGGTGTACGGCGGTGAGGTGTCCGATCCCGAGTTCCCGCCGCCGCTCGACCTGGGCGCCGACGCGCCGGCGCCGGTCGACGGCCCACCCTGGAGCGACGCCGACGCCCTCGGCGCCGACGCGGGTCCCGGGCCGGAGCCGCCGGCAGGCGACGGCACCCCCGAGGTCGCCGAGCTGTACGAGTACGCGGGGCAGGACCAGCCCGACGCCGCCGCGTGCTGGGCGGACCTGGCCGACTCGAGCGACCCGGCGACCGCGGCCCTGGCCCGGTTCTGGGGCCCGACCGGCTGACCATCGACACGTCGGTAAGATCGCTCCGCGATGGACGCCGACACCGGAACGGCCATGGTCGCCATTGCCGCGGGCAGGGTGACCCTGTCGGACCGACGGACGCAATCCAGTTGGTCAGTCGAGCTCGCGCCGTACCAGCTCGGTGCGGTCCCGGTGACCCAGGCTCTCTACGCCCGGGTCACCGGGCGACGGCCGAGCACCGCGCGGGGCGACGAGCTGCCCGTGGAGGGTGTCTCGTGGCTGGACACCATCCGGTTTTGCAACGCCCTGTCCGGCCAGGAAGGTCTGCCGCCGGCGTATCGCCTGGACGGCGACGGCATCGAGTGCGACGCGAACGTCGACGGATACCGGCTACCGACCGAAGCGGAGTGGGAACACGCGTGCCGGGCTGGTACGACCGGCCCGCGGTACGGCCCCCTTGACGAGATCGCTTGGCACCGCGGCAACTCAGGCGGGCAGCCCCATGCCGTCGGCGGCAAGCAACCGAACGGCTGGGGCCTGCACGACATGCTGGGCAACGTCTGGGAATGGTGCTGGGACGTCTACGATGCCGAGGTTTACGGAAGCTACCGCGTGCTACGCGGCGGTGGCTGGTTCGACGAACCCTGGAGCTGCCGGGCCTCGGTACGCCGCCGCACCCACCCCACCCTCCGCATCGACGACCTGGGGTTCCGCCTTGCCCGCTCCATCCCGCGTTGACGGCGGGCTACCTTCCTGGCGCGAGCTGTCACCGGAACGCTGCGGCGTTGCGCCGCGCCCAGTCGGCGAAGGTGCGCGGGGCGCGGCCCAGGACCCGCTCGACGTCGGGGCTCACCCGCCGTTCGGCCGGCGTCGGCGCGCCCAGGATGGCGAGGGTGCCGTCCACGACCGGCGCCGGCATGAAGCCCAGCAGCTGCGCCCGGGCCTCGGCGGGGCTCTGCTCGACGAACCGGACCGGCGCGCCGATCGCCCCGCCGATCGCCGCGGCCCGGTCCCGCGGCGAGACGGGGGCCGGCCCGGTCAGTTCGTACGTCCGGCCGGCGTGCCTCCCGTCGCGCAGCACCACGGCCGCGACGGCAGCGATGTCGGCCGGGTCGATCGTCGGCAGCGCGACGTCCCCGAATGGCGCGGCTACCGTCCGCTGGTCGCGGACCTGCGGCGCCCAGGCGAACGCGTTGGAGGCGAATCCGCCCGGCCGCAGGACGGTCCAGTCCAGACCCGACTCCCGGACGGCGTCCTCGATCGCGCGCAGGGGCGCGTGCGAGGGCGACGCCGGTCGCGTGCCGGCGGCCTGGGAGGACTGCAGGACGACCCGCCGGACGCCGCCGGCCTTCGCCACGTCGAGGATGTCGCGCGGGTTCAGGTGCGCGCCCGCGCCGGCGACGAGCAGGTACAACGCGTCGGCCCCGTCGAACGCGGACCGCAGGCTCTCCGGGTCGGCCAGGTCGGCCGGGCGGTGCCGCACGCCCGAGGGCAGGTCCGCGGGTCCCCGCGAGACCGCGGTCACCCGCTCGCCGGCCGCCGCGAGTGCCGGGACGAGTGCCCGCCCGACGTTTCCGGTCGCTCCTGTTATCACGATCATGGTTGCTCCTGTCCGGTGGCTGCTGTGGTCACCGAAGCTAGGAGCCGGGCTTACTTCCGGGAAGTACGTACCTGAAAGTAAGCTCCCGACGTGGAGGACGGACAGCAGCTCACGGGCGCCCCGACCGGCGGTCCGGGTGACGGATGGCACGCGAACTGCCCGGCGCGCCAGGTGCTCGACCATGTCACCAGCCGGTGGGGGGTCTGGGTCCTGCTGGCCCTGCGCGAGAACGACCAGCGGTTCTTCGAGCTGCGTGAGCGCATCGACGGGATCAGCGAGAAGATGCTGTCGCAGACGCTGCGGGCACTGGCCCGTGACGGGCTGGTCTGGCGGGAGGTGGAGCCGTCCACGCCGCCCAGGGTCACCTACGGGCTGACACCGCTCGGCCGGGGGACCAGCGAGCCGCTGGCGGGCCTGTTCGAGTGGATCCGCGGCAACGCGACCGACATCCTGGCCGCCCAGTCCGCATTCGACCGATCGGGATCAACCGCTCACTCACTGTGATGTTGTCGCCCGGCGAGGCCACACATCCTCACTCAGCCGACGACGAGCGCGATGAGCACCCCGGCCGCGATCAGGACGAGGACGAACAGCACCACCGTTGCCAGCGCGATTGGTTCCGCGTACCAGGGCCGGGGTGCGGGCTCCGGCGGCGGCTGGGGGTACGGAACGACCGGCGGTGGCCCGCCCCGGGTGACCGGCCCACCCCCGACGACCGCAGGCCCGGCCGGCGGCCCGGCGAAGGCGCCGTGCAGGGCGCCGAGCGCCACGGCGGTCTCGGGCTGTTCCAGGGTGGTCGGTGCCAGGCCCAGCCGGGCGTGGATGAGGTGCGCGGCCAACGGGATGCGGCTGGACCCGCCGACCAGCAGCACGCCGGCCAGCTCCGCCGGGGTCAGCCGGGCGGCCGCGATGGCCTCCGCCAGGCAGGCCACCGTGTCGCCCAGCCGGGGCCGGATCAGGTCCTCCAGCTCCGCCCGGGTGACGTGCGCGTCGATGTCCAGCGCGGGCAGGTGCACGTCGGCGCTGGTGGCCCGGGACAGCGATTCCTTCGCCGCCCGGACGTCGTCGTAGAGCAGGGCCCGCGCCCGGCGCTGGCCGGTGTCGGCCGGGGCGGTCAGACCGCGCCAGCGGGTCGTGCGGGTGTCGGCGTACGTGCGGCCCAGGTGCTCCACCAGCGCGTGGTCGAAGTCGACGCCACCGAGGTCCGGCAGCCCCCGCTCGGCGAGCACCTCGAAGCCGGTCGGTCCGCCGGTGCGCCGCACCACCGCCGCGTCGAACGTGCCGCCGCCCAGGTCGTACACGGCCACGGCGCGCCCCGGCGGGACGGCGGCGCCGAGCGCCACGGTGAGGTAGCGGGCCGCGGCGACCGGCTCGGCGACCAGCAGCGGGTGCGGCAGGCCGGCGACGCGGGCGGCCGCCCGCAGCAC
>DASQDS010000725.1:0-2039 GCA_035634075.1 Pilimelia sp.
CGGACTTGCGGTCGCGGGAGTTCCGGTCGCCGGAGTCGCGGTCGCCGGATCTGGTGTCGTGCCGGGCCTGGACCGCATTGCGCGTGCTGTTCGTGTAGAACTGCAGCTCCTTGTTGCCGAAGCCGGACCCGCCGGTTTCGAATGCCCACTTGCTGCTGTCGACCGGGGTGCCGGCCGTGGCGTTGAACTCGTCCCGCCAGGTGATCGCGTCGGCCGCACTGGCCGAGTCGCGTTGGGTCGGCAGCCAGAGCGCGGTGGCCAGGCCGGCACCGGCGACGAGGAGAGCCGCCAGCAGTCGAGGTCTGAGCACGGGGAGAAAACCTCCGGGTCGGGGAAAGCCGATTCGTCAGTGGCAACTCTCGGAGATGGCGGATCAAGGGTCAAGGGTTCGTCGACATCAATTCAAAATGGATTCGACTTCCAGGGCACGCCGACGGCGCTGCGGCCGTCGGCGAGAGCAGGGAAGTCATGTGGGATCGTGGGCGAGATGACGGACGTTCAACGCGGCCGGCCGGCCGGCCCGGTGCTACGGGTGCCGCCGGCATATCCGGCCGATGGGCGGGCCGGCAGCCTGCAGACGCCACTGTGGCGGGCGGTCGCCGTCTACCGGATCGCCGCCCTGGCGTACGTGGCCATCCTGGTGATCCGCAACGTGGGTGACTACCAGCGGCCGATGCTCGCCTGGCCGGTGCTCGCCGTCACCGCCGCCTGGACCGTCGTCACCAGCTACGCCTACGCGGACCCACGGCGCCGTCGCTGGCCGCTGCTGGCGGCCGACCTGCTGGTCACCATGGGCGTGATGGCCTCCAGCGTGGTGGTGGTCGGCCGGGCCGCCCTGGAGAACGGCGCCCCGACGCTCGCGGTCGCCTGGCACGTCGCCCCGGTGATCGCGTGGGCCGTCTCCGGCGGTAAGCGGCGGGGGGTGTTCGCCGCCCTCGCCATGGGCGCCACCGACCTGATCGTGCGCGCCCACTACGACCAGGCGGCCTTCACCGGCGCCATCCTGATGCTGCTGGCCGCCATCGCCGTCGGCCATCTGGTCGGGCTCGTCGACGCCGCCGAGCAGCGGCTGCAGCGGGCCGTGCAGTTGGAGGCCGCGACCCGCGAGCGGGAGCGGCTGGCCCGCGACATCCACGACTCCGTGCTGCAGGTGCTGGCGCTGGTCAAGCGGCGCGGTGCCGACCTCGGCGGCGAGGCCGGGGAACTGGCCCGGCTGGCCGGCGAGCAGGAGGCAGCGCTGCGCGCGCTGGTCACCGCGCCGACCGCGCCGACCGCCGACGACGGCACCGAGGCGGACCTGATGACGCTGCTCGGCCCGTACGCCTCGGCCACCGTGTCGGTCGCCGCGCCGGCCGCCGCCGTCCTGCTGCCGTCGCGGGTGGCCACCGGGCTCGCCGCGGCCGTCGCCGCCGCGCTGGACAACGTGGCCCGGCACTGCGAGCCCGGCACCCGGGTGTGGCTGCTGGTGGAGGACGAGCCGGACGCGGTCACCGTCAGCGTGCGCGACGACGGCTGCGGGATCTCCCCCGAGCGGTTGGCGCAGGCGGCCGCGCAGGGCCGGCTCGGCGTGGCGCAGTCCATCCGGGGGCGGATCGCGGACCTGGGCGGCACGGTACGGATCACCACCGCCCCGGGGCAGGGCACCGAGGTGGAGATGGCGGTGCCGCGCCGACCGATATCGTGACGGCGTGACGGAGCTCGAAGGCGCATCGGTACGGGTCATGGTCGTCGACGACCACCCCATGTGGCGCGACGGTGTCAGCCGCGACCTGGCCGCCGCGGGCTACGACGTGGTCGCGGCCACCGGCGAGGGGCGCCAGGCGGTGCGGATCGCCGCCGCCGCCCGCCCCGACGTGGTGGTGCTCGACCTGCAACTGCCCGACATCTCCGGCGTCGAGGTGATCCACGGCCTGCCGGGCGTCCGGATCCTGATGCTGTCGGCGAGCGGCGAACAGCAGGACGTGCTGGACGCCGTGAAGGCGGGCGCCACGGGCTACCTGCTCAAATCCGCCGGGCCGGCCGAGTTCCTCGCGGCGGTG
>DASQDS010000726.1:0-1998 GCA_035634075.1 Pilimelia sp.
GCCCGCCCGGCCGCTGGCCGAAGCGGGCGGGCCGTGATGCCACGCCGGCTCTCAGAGCGCGGCCCCAGCCGCCGGGCCAGCCAGCGCGGCCCCAGCCGCCGGACCAGCCAGCGCGGCCCCAGCCGCCGAAAGAAAAGCGTCGTTCTCCGCCGGGGTGCCGACCGTGACCCGGACGCCGTCGCCCGGGAACGCCCGCACGATCACACCGCGGGCCTCGCACGCCGCCCCGAAGGCCGCCGCCCGCTCGCCCAGCGGCAGCCAGACGAAGTTCGCCTGGCTTTCCGGCACGTCCGGGGCCAGCTTGCGGACCGCCGCCAGCACCCGGTCGCGCTCACTGATCACCAGGTCGCAGCGGCGCCGCACCTCGTCGCCCTGGCGCAGGGCGGCCAGCGCGCCGGCCTGCGCAGCCGCGCTGCTGGAGAACGGCGTGACGACCTTCCGGACGGCCGCCGCGACGTCGGGGTGCGCCACCAGGTAACCGGCGCGCAGGCCGGCCAGCCCCCACGCCTTGGACAGCGTGCGCAGGACGGCCACGTTCTGCCGGTCGCCGTACGCGGCGAGGCCGTCGGGCACCGCCGGGTCGGTGACGAATTCGCGGTACGCCTCGTCCAGCACCACGAGCACGTCGTCGGGCACCGCGGCGAGGAAGCGGTCGAGCTCCGCGCGCTCCACCGCCCGCCCCGTCGGGTTGTTCGGCGTGCAGACCAGGATCATGCGCGTCTGCCCGGTGACCGCGGCCGACATCGCCGCCAGGTCGTGCGCGTGGTCCGGCGTGTTCGGCACCCGCACGCTGCTGGCGCCGCTGGTCGCCGCGATGATCGGATACGCCTCGAAGGAGCGCCACGCGTAGATGATCTCGTCGCCCGGCAGGCAGGTGGCGCGCACCAGGTGCTCGCACAGGGCCACTGAGCCGCAGCCGGTGACCACCCGGTCCGGCTCGACGTCAAGCCGCTCCGCCAGGGCCTCCCGCAGGGCCACGACGCCCATGTCCGGGTAGCGGTGGACGCCGGTCGCCGCCTCCGCCACCGCCTCGACAACGCCCGGCAACGGGCCGTACGGGACCTCGTTGCTCGCCAGCTTGATCGCCTCCGGCAGGCCGAGCTCGCGGGCCAGGTCGGCGGGGGTGCGGCCCGGCACGTACGCGGGCAGCGCGTCCAGGTCGGCGCGGGTCAGCCGCACCCGCTGCGGGCGCTCGTCGGGCGGGGTCATCGGGTCCCTCCGGGTCTGTCGCTGCCGGCCGGTGGCGGACGGTCCGGATCGTCCCCGGCCCGGTGCGGCCCCGCCGGCGGGGCGCCCCGGGGGATCCGGACGACCACGGTCCGCGCCATCTTGTCATGCAGGGCCTGCCGATTGGGGTGGTCGACCAGCAGGAAGGCGGAGTCCACCAGCTGGATCAACAGGCCCAGCCCGCAACACGTCCAGAGCACGGTCGGCAGGCCGACGAGGCGCCACCGGCGCAGCGACCGGCCCATCCCGATCGGCCCGGGGTCGTCCAGCCGGACCACCCGCAGCCCGAGCGCCCGCTTGCCCAGCGTCTGCCCGGTGTTGGCCACGGCCGGCACCTCGTACGCCAGCCACAGCGCGGCGGCGATCAGCAGGATGACCACCTGCAGGTAGCCGGACCGCGCGGTGCCCTGCGGCGGCGCCTCGGACGTGGCGCCGGTGAGGTACCGGCGCCACGGCTCCAGGGTGGGCGCCACCTCCATCGCGTACTGCCAGACGAACCAGCCGTTGGCGATGGCGTTGAGCAGCAGCAGCACGCCGATGTCCAGGAGGCGGGCGGCGAGCCGGGCACCCGGCGACGCCAGCGCGAACCCGTGCGGCCGGGGGGCCGGGGGCAGCGTCGGGTAGCGGTAGCTCTGCAACACCCAGCCCGGCGGGCCGGCGGGCTGCTGGCCACCGGGCGGCGGCGCCATCGGGTACGGCCCCGGCGGCATCCCCGGGTGCGCGCCCGACGGCGGCCCCGGCTGCGGGCTGGGGGGTGGCCCTGGCGGCGGT
>DASQDS010000727.1:0-58719 GCA_035634075.1 Pilimelia sp.
CACGGGCTGACCACCTCGTCCGTGGCGGTGGGCAGTCGGGCCTGGACGTCCGCGGCCGCGAGGGCCTCGCCGGCCGCGGCGATCTCGCGCGCCAGCGACACCTGCCGGACGTCGTTGGCGGCGCTGCGGACGTCCGAGAGGGCCGCGCGGGACAGCTCCTCGACGGCGCGCAGCTCCCGGCGGGCGCGCTCGAGGTCGGTGTCGAGGACGCGTTGGGCGAGCTCCGCCTTGATGGTGACCACGGTCAGGGAGTGGCCGAGGATGTCGTGGAGGTCCCTGCCGATTCGGGCGCGCTCGTTGTCGACCGCCAGGATGGCAAGCTGGCGCTGCGCCTCGATGAGGCGGTCGTCGCGCTCGAAGGCGACCCGGATGCCCCACACGGCGACGGCCGCGAGCAGGACCGCAAGACCGTCGTCGTGGTGGTGCCAGCCGGGGACGGTGCGCGGCAGGGCGTGCGCCGCCGCGAAGAGCACGACGCCGCTGCCGAGGGCGTGCCAGATCGGCAGGTTCAGCATCGCCACGGCCGTGACGTAGATCAGGGCCCGGGTGGCGTGCTCGCCCGCCGCCGGGACCATGAGCCCGCACAGGGCGAGCAGGAGCCCGACCTGGGCCCACCGGCCGGTCAGGGAGCGTGGCTCCCGGGTGCGCCGGCTGCGCCGCCCATGCGTGATGGCCAGCAGATAGACGACAACGAACGCGGCGAGCCCGACGAGCCCGACGTCGCGCCGCCAGCCGGCGGGGTGATCGACCAGGGCGCTGAGCGTGCCGCCCAGATACACCAGCCAGATCGGCGCGAACACCCACCCGAATCGGGACCGGCTGCCGGCCTCGCCGGCGCCTGCCTTCCCGAGCGGGAACCTCATGTCCTCCATGCTATCGGCGGCTACCCCCGGTGGGTGTCCCGGCGCTCACCGGCCGTGGCGCGGCTCGACGATCGCGTCGCCGTCGGAGGTCAGGGCCAGGAACGCGTCCTCGAGGTTGCGGGACGTGATCTCGATGTCATGCGCCCCGGTGCGGTTGAGCAGGTAACGCGCCACCGCGTCGGTGTCCCGACCGGAGATGAGCACCGTGTCACCACGGACGTCGACGGACTCCACATGGGGCAGGCTGGCCAGCTCGGCACGGTCGGCGCCGGGGAGCGTCGCCCGGACGATGCGGCCGCTCGCCAACGACTTGATCTGCGCCGCGGTGCCGTCGGCCACGACGCGTCCCCGGCGGACGAGGACGATCCGGTCGGCGTGGACGTCGGCTTCCTCGAGGTAGTGGGTGGCGAAGATGATGGTGCGCCCGCGGTCGGCGTCCTGCCGGATGGCCGACCAGAAGTCCAGCCGCCCCGCCACGTCCATCCCCGTCGTCGGCTCGTCGAGGATCAGCAGCTCCGGATCGGACAGCAGCGCCATGGCGAAGCGCAGCCGTTGCTGCTCGCCGCCGGAGCAGGTGCCCACCCGTCGGTCACGGATCCCGGCGATGCCGGCGCGTGCCAGCACCTCCGGGACGGGCCGGGTGCTGCCGAACAGGGACGCGGTGAGCCGCACCGTCTCCTCGACCGTGTACGTGGTCAGGAGGCCCCCGGTCTGCAGCACGGCGGAGACCATGCCGAGGGACACCGCGGTACGCGGCTTCATCCCGTACACGCGTACCTCGCCCGTGGTCGGCCGGGCCAGGCCGAGCAGCATGTCGATGGTCGTGGTCTTGCCGGCGCCGTTGGGGCCCAGCAGCGCCACCACCTCGCCCGGGTCGACCCGCAGGGAGATCCCGTCGACGGCGGTGACATCGCCGAACCGGCGGGTGATCCGGTCGAGCTGGAGCGCGGGCACGGGGGCGGTGTGTGGTGAACTACCGGCCCGCACTGTCGTGGTCATCCTTCCAGGTTGCCCGCCGGCGGCCCGGGGGCCGTGCGCCGGCCGTCACCGGCTCGCCATGACAGATGTCACGCGCCGATAGGATGCGGCGATGGATGACCGGCTGCTGCTCCTCGCCGAGACCGTACCCGGCTTCCTGCCGCCGGACGAGGGCCGCGCGCTGTACGCGGCCGCCCTGCGCGCCGCGCCGTTGGGGCCGCTACTGGAGGTCGGTACGTACTGCGGGAAGTCGACGATCTACCTTGCCGCGGCCGCGCGCGTCCACGGCGCGAGGGTGGTGACCGTGGACCACCACCACGGCTCGGAGGAGCACCAACCGGGCTGGGAGTACCACGACCCGGCGCTCGTGGATCCGGCGACCGGCCGGCTGGACACGCTGCCGGTGTTCCGGCGCGCCATGCACGCCGCCGGCGTGGAGGACACGGTCGTGGCGGTCGTCGGCCGGTCCGCCGCGGTCGCCGCGCTCTGGTCCACGCCGCTCGCGCTGGTCTTCATCGACGGCGGGCACACGGACGAGGCGGCGTGGGCGGATTACCACGGCTGGACGCCGCACCTCGTGGCCGGCGGCTCGCTGGTCATCCACGACGTGTTCGCAGACCCGGCCGACGGTGGCCAGGCGCCGTACCGGATCTACCGCGCGGCCCTCGACAGTGGCCAATTCATCGAGACGGCCGTCACCGGCTCGCTACGTGAGCTGCGCAGGACAGGCGGCGAAGTCGCAGACGGCGCTCGGCCGGTCGCGTCCGCCCATTAGCTCGGGCACCGTCGCGAAGGTGGCCGTCGTCGCGGGCTCGCCGGCGATCATGGCCGAGCCGAGCAGCACCGCGGCGGCGCTCCAGGTCGTCCGTTCCTGCGGCCACATCGTGTCGTCGGGGTAGACGTAGCCGGTCCAGTACGAGCCGTCGTCGAGCCGCATCCGCTGGATCGCCGCGAAGAGGTCGACCGCGCGGTCGGTGTCGCCGACGCAGCAGAGGGCGAGCACCAGCTCGCACGTCTCGGCCACGGTGACCCAGGGCCGGTCGCTGACGCAGCGGGCGCCCAGGCCGGGCACGACGAAGCGGTCCCACTCGCGGTCGATCCGGGCCAGCCCCGCGGCCCCGCGCAGGGCGCCACCGAGGACCGGGTAGTACCAGTCCATGGAGTACCGGTCGCGCGGCGAGAAGCGCTCCGGGTGTTCCGCGACGGCGTGGCCGAGCGTGGCCGCGGCCAGTTCCCAGTCGGGCTGCGGCGCGCCGCGCTCGTTCGCGATGGCCAGTGCGCAGGCCAGGCTGTGATGCATGCTGGCGCAGCCCGTCAGGAGCGCCTCGCCGCCGGCGCCGTGCGCCCAGCCGATCTGCCCGCCCGGCTGCTGCAGGGTGAGCACGAACGCGACGGCGGCCTCCAGGGTGGGCCACATCCGGTCGAGGAACGCGGCGTCGCCGGTGGACCGGAAATGGTGCCACAGGCCCACCGCGAGATACGCGGCGAAGTTCGCCTCCCGGGTGCGGTCGACGACGTCGTCGCCACGGTAGGAGTGATACCACGAGCCGTCGGAATTCTGCACCGCCCGCAGCCACTCGTACGCCCGGCGAGCCTGCGCGTGCCGGCCGGCCACGTCGAGCCCCATGGCGGCCTCGACGTGGTCCCACGGGTCGGTGTGGCCGCCCGGGAACCACGGGATCTGGCCGTCAGCGGCCTGACAGCCCGCGATGAAATCCGCGGTCTGCCGCATGGCGGCCGGGCTCAGCAGCGGGTCGCGGGTCGGTGTGGTTCGCGTCATGCTTTCAACTCCGCCTTGGCCAGGTAGACAACCAGGCTCTTGCCGACAATGGGGTTCAACAGGCGTTCCGGCACGCGGGTCCACCATGGACGGCGCATGATGTCGTGCACGAGCAGCTTGTGGTAGAGCCTGGGCAGCGTAGCGTCCGCGTTGTCCGGCCCGAACAGGCACCGCAGCCACCAGTACGGCGAGTGCAGCGCGTGCGCGTGGTGGCTGCCCGTCGGCACCAGCGCCGCGGCGCGCAGCCGGGAGAGCAGCTGGCGCCTGCGGTAGATCCGCACATGGCCGCCCTCGACCTGGTGGTACGCGTCGGACAGCGCCCAGCAGACCCGCTCCGGCCACCACCGCGGGACGGTCACGGCGAGCGTGCCGTCGGCGCGCAGGACACGGGCCGCCTCGGCGATGACGCGGCCGTCGTCGGGCACGTGCTCCAGGATCTCCGACAGAACGACGACGGCGAAGGTGCCGTCCGCGAACGGCAGGTGGCGACCGTCGCCGCGGACGGCGAGGGCGGAACCCGTCGGCGGCGCCTCGCCGGCCGCCCTCATCGCGGCGAACATCTTGTTGACCTCGGCGACGTCGCCGGCGCTCAGGTCCACCGCGGTGACCCGCGCGCCCCGCCGGTAGAACTCGAACGCGTGCCGGCCGGCGCCGCACCCGAGGTCGAGCACCCGGTCGCCGGGGTCCGTGCCCAGTCTGGCGTAGTCCACGGTCAGCACTCGGATCAGCTCCGTTCCGTCGTCAGCTCGTGCCGGCCGCCGGCCGCCGGGTGGTGCCGGATGGCGGCCCGGTACCTGTCGACCGTCTGTTCGGCGGCCACCCGCCAGGTGAACCGGCGCAGCACCCGCTCGCGCCCGGCCGCGCCGAGCCGGGCGCGCTGGCCGGCGTCGTCGAGGAGCTCGCCCAGCACACCGGCCAGCGCCTGGGCGTCGCCCGGGGGGACCAGCCGGGCCGCTATCCCGTCCGGGCCGGCGACCTCCGGCAGGGCGCCCGCGGTGGTGGCCACCACCGGGATCCCGCAGGCCATCGCCTCCACGACGGGCAGCGAGAAGCCCTCGAACAGCGACGGCACTGCCACCACCGCCGCGCTGCGCAGCGTCCGGACCAGGTCGTCGTCGGACAGGCGGCCGGTGAAGCGTACGCACCGCAGGCCGTACTGCTCGATCAGCGTGGCGACCTGCCCGGCCGGTCGGGTGGAGCCGACCACCACCAGCTCGGCGTGCCGTTCGGTGCGCACCTTGGCCATGGCCTCGACCAGGCACCGCAGGCCTTTGAGCGGCACGTCAGCGCTCGCCGTCGTGACGATCCGACCGGGGACGGTGGGCACGGCGGGGTCGGGCGAGAAGCGGGCCGCGTCGGTGCCGATGGGCACGACGCTGATGCGGTCGGCGGGCACCCCGAGGTGGCGGACGATCTCCGCGCGGGAGGACTCCGACACGGTCAGCACGCTGGGCAGCCGGCGGGCCGTCCGTCGCTGCATGCGGGTGAAGCCGTACCACCTGCGCAGCGACAGCCGGCGCCAACCGGTCGCGTGTGCCAGCTCGAGACCCCGGTCGATCTGGACGGGGTGGTGGACGGTGGTCACCAGCGGAAGTCCGAATCGGGCCAGCCCCAGCAGGCCGTACCCGAGGGTCTGGTTGTCGTGCACGACGTCGAACGCGCGGCGCCGGGCACGCAGCGCGCGCCGTGCCCGCAGCGAGAAGGTGAGCGGCTCGGGGAAGCCGCCGGTCAGCATCGTGCCCGCCTCCAGGACGTCGATCCAGTCCCGGTATTCGCCCAGCCTCGGCCACCGGAACGGGTCCGGCTCCCGATACAGGTCGAGGCTGGGCACGCGGGTGAGCCGCACGCCGCTGTGCAACTCGGGGTAGGGCGGACCTGAGAAGACCTCGACGTCGTGCCCCAGGAGCGCCAGCTCGCGGCTCAGGTGCCGGACGTAGACTCCTTGGCCGCCGCAGAACGGGTTGCCCCGATAGGTCAGGAGACCGATCCGCAAGCCGTCACCCGTCAATGCCCCTGCCCTCGTTCCACCCGCCCGCGTGGCGCGTCTCCGGCGCCACCGTATGGCACCGGCGCCCGGAGCGCCGCACGGCTCACGGGGTCGCCGCGTGATTGACGCGCTCGTCGTGCGCGTCCTCCCCGGTGACCGGGGACGGGGGCGCCGCCACCGGCGGCGCTGACTGGATCCGGTGGAGGTAGTCCACGATCGTGCGGATGTCGGTCAGGTCCTTCGCGTCCTCGTCGGGGATCCGGATTTCGAACTCGTCCTCGGCCGCCGCCAGGATCTCCACCATGGACAGGGAGTCGATCGCCAGGTCGCCCTGCAGGGTCTTGTCGATATCGATTTCCTCCCGCGGGATGCCGCAGGTCTTCACCAGGATGTTCGCTACCTGCTCGTAGATTTCGGCGCGGCTGCTGGGCATTGGGTTCTCCTTAGTGTTCGTCGGTTTGAGCTTCCGGCACGGTGCGGTCACACAATCGTCGAGATGGCGAGGACGGGAACGATCAACCCACCGACGACCGCGGCCACGGCCGTGGTCGTGCGCCGGTTGACGAGCGGGCCCATGACGGCCCTGTTGCGGGTGAAGATGACCAGCGGGATCAGCGCGAACGGGATCCCGAAGCTGAGCACCACCTGGCTGATCACCAGCGCCCGGGTCGGGTCGACCCCGACGAGCAGAATGATGAGCGCGGGCAGGAGGGTGACCAGGCGCCGCAGCATGAGGGGCACCCGGACCCGCAGGAAGCCATCCATGATCACCGCGCCGGCGTAGGTCCCGACCGACGACGACACCAGGCCCGACACGAACAGGCCGATCGCGAACAGGGTCGCCACGGTCGGGCTGACGAGGTCGCGCAGGCCGAGGTAGGCGCCGTCGATGTCGAGGATCTCCCGGCCGGTGAGGCTGCCCGCGGCCGCGATGAGCAGCCCGACGTTGGCTACGCCGGCGACCGCCATGGCGACCGCCACGTCGACCCGGATGCCGCGCAGCAGGCGGCGACGGCGCGCCAGGCTCGACACGATGCCGAACCGGGCGCGGATCAGCTCGGAGTGCAGGTAGATCACGTGCGGCATCACGGTGGCGCCGACGATGCCGGCGGCGAGGACCGCGCTTTCCCGGTCGACGAACCGCGGCACCAGCCCGCCCGCGATCTCGGCCGGCCCGGGCGCGCCGGCCACGGCGGCGGTGCTGAAGCCGATCACCACACACGCGAACAGCGCGCCGGTGAGCACCTCGAACCGTCGCTGCCCCCGGGTCTGCACGTGCAGGATCACGAGGGCCAGGATCGCGACGATCAGGCCGCCGATCGGCAACGGCAGGCCGAAGAGGATGTAAAGGGCGATCGCGCCGCCGAGCACCTCCGCCAGGTCGGTCGCGGCGGCGACGCACTCCGCCTGGACCCACAGCAGGTACGTCACCGGCCGGCGGAAGCGCTCCCGGCACAGCTCGGGCAGCGTGGCGCCGGAGGCGAGCCCGAGCTTGGCCGACAGGTACTGCACGAGGGTCGCGAACAGGCTCGCGGACACGACGACCCAGACCAGGAGCGTGCCGTACGCCGACCCGGCCATCATGTTGGTGGCCACGTTCCCCGGGTCGACGTAGGCGACCGCGGCCACGAACGCGGGCCCGACCGTCCGGCTCCACAGCGGCACCGCCGGCCGGGGCCGCCGACGCGGGCCCGGGCCGTCGGCCCTGCTGCCGTTGTCGCTCGCGCCGACCGCGGCGACGCGTGGTGGTGACTCTCGAACCTGCCGCACCGCCACACCCCCGTCCCCGGTGGTGCCCGACGGCGTCCCCGTAGGGTTCGTTACTATCACAACCACGTATTGATATGTCAAGCCCTTGACGTGATTGGCGCTTCGCTTCTACTCTGCAGTCCACCCCGCTTTCGCGTCCCGTTGTCGGGCCCGTCCCGGGGAGTTCACCAGGCTGCGGCGCGGCGGCGCCAGGGCCTGGCCTTGTCCCGGTACGGCGCCGAATGCCGTCCCGGCAAGGCTATGACGTGGGATGGAGGGCAGCCGGATGCCCGGAAGGTCGGCGGTGCGCAACGGCTCCACCATGGGCCAGGCCTTGGTTGTCGGGCCGGGCGCACTGCGGGCCCTGCCCGACTCGGTTGCCGCGGTGGGGAGATCGGGCGCCCAATCGCGTGTTATGACGATCGTGGGTGCCGGTTTCCACACCCGGCCGTGGGTGGACGAGGTGCGGACCGTTCTCGACACCGTCGCCGACGCGGTCCGGGTCCATCGGGGGTTGCCGACCCCGGAGAGCGTGCTCGACCTGCACGCGGAGGTGGTCACGTTCCGGCCGGACGTCGTCGTCGCCATCGGTGGCGGCAGCGTCATCGACGCGGCCAAGGCCGCCACGGCGCTGGCCGGCACCGGGATGTCCGGGCCGGAGCTGGCCGCGTACATCCGGACGGCCGGCCCGGTGCCGGCGGCCGGCGTCCCGGTCGTCGCGGTCCCCAC
This sequence comes from Pilimelia sp., assembly GCA_035634075.1. Classification (GTDB taxonomy): domain Bacteria; phylum Actinomycetota; class Actinomycetes; order Mycobacteriales; family Micromonosporaceae; genus DASQDS01. The sequence goes on from DASQDS010000727.1 coordinate 8,087, forward strand.
GACGCCGGGCACCGGGGCGGAGGCGACCCCGTTCGCGACGGTGTGGGACCGCACGGGCCGCACGAAGCTGTCGGTTGCCGGCCCCGCCGTCCGACCGGCGGCCGCCATCCTGGACCCGCGGCTGCTCGCCGGTCTCTCCCGCGCCCAGTTGGCGAGCTGCCTGCTGGACACGTTGGCGCAGGGCATCGAAGCGGCCTGGTCGATCCGGTCCACCCCGACCGCAAGCGCCTACGGGCTGGCCGCGGTGGCGGCCGTCGCGCCGCTGCTGGAGGCGGTCGCCGCGGGCCACCACACCATGTCGGCCCGGACGGCGCTCATGCTCGGTGGTTACCACTCCGGCCAGGCGATCGCGATCGGCGAGACGACGGCGTGCCACGCCATCTCCTACGACCTCACGCTCCGGTTCGGCCTCGCCCACGGTCACGCGTGCGGCGTGGTCCTCGCCCGGCTGCTGCGGTACAACGCCGCGATCACCGACCGGGACTGCGGGGACCCCCGCGGCGCACGGCACGTCCAATCGGTGCTCTCCGAGGTGGTGGACGCGTTCGCCGGCGCGGCCGACGTCGACCACGTCGCGCACCGCATCGATGGCTTCCTCGACCGGTGCGACCTCGCCCGCTACGACGACCTGGCGGCGGACCACCGTTCGGTGGCCGAGCAGGCACTCGGCTACCGCCGGTGCCACAACAACCCGCGTGCGCTGGACCTGTCCACCTTGACCGCGCTGCTGTCCGCGTCGAGCCCGTCGGAGATGGGAGCAATTCAATGCCACGCGTAGACCCCTACAAGCTGGCCCACTGGATGAACGCCAGGAAGCTGACGCCGGATCAGGTGTGCGCCGTGGGCGGGCTGGAGCCGGCCGAGCTGCAGGCGACACTGGCGGCCACCCAGGCGCGGCCCACGAGCGGGGCGGCCCTGCAGGCCCTGGCCTCGGCGCTGGGCGTGGCCGACAGCCAGCTGACCGCGGACGACGACGCGGGGCTCACCGTGGTGACGCAGACGGCCGAGGCGATGTACCAGAGCGTCCGCCCGATCACCCGGGACGGCATCCACTTCTACAACTACTACTCGATGGCCGCCCCGCGCAGCCGGGTGGCGCCGGTGATCCTCGACATCCTCTGCCCGGCGGACAGGCTGCCGGCGCTCAACAACGGGCACCTGGAGCCGGCCATCACCGTCAACCTCGGGCCCGGCGACATTCACGGGCGGTGGGGCTCGGAGCTGAGCCCGGCGACGTGGCAGGTGCTGGCGGCCAACCGCGCCGACGACGGCTGGATCACCGGCGACTCGTATGTGGAGCCCTCCTACTGCCCGCACAGCTACTCGCTGGCCGGGTCCACACCGGCCCGTATCGTCTCCTACACCGCACAGTCCAACCTCGCGGCCCTGATCGAGGAGACGAACAGGTGGTCGCAGCTGGCTTTCGACCAGTGGACGGAGGATCTGGACAAGGAGGGGTCGAGCGCCGCCAACCTGCTGCGCATCGTGCTGCGGCGGCGGGGATACACGATCGCCTCGGCCGCCCAGGCGGTGGGCCGCACGGAGGGTGAGCTGCTCGCGGCCGTCACCGACGAGGTGGACGCGGTCGGTTTGCAGACCCTCCGGCACGTCGCCCGGACCCTCGGGATCGACTACCGCATCCTCCTGCCCGGCGAGCGTAACCACGACCCGGTGGGCAAGGTCTCCGCGACGGTGGCGCAGTCCCGCGCGTCGCGCCGGCCGCACGGCGGGCACGAGGTCGCGTCGATGGCCGGCTCGCCGAGCCTGCCCGACCTGAGCGGCCTCTTCGTCCGCGTGGACAGCGCGGAGCGGGACGAGCTGCACCTGATCCACGAGAACGAGACCCACTACCTGGTGGTACAGGGCGACCTGCGGCTGGACTGGCTCGACGAGCGGGGCGAGGAGTCCACCACCCAGCTACGCGTCGACGGGTCCGCCTGGGTGGCGCCGTTCGTGGCCCATCAGTGGCGTGGCCGGGGCTCGTTGTTGCAGTTCAACTCCGGGCGCCACGTCGGCTACCTCGACCTGATGGAGCTCAGCAACACCTATGACGCCACGGCCACCCTTCGCCGTGGGCATCGTGACCGCGCCGATTGGGGCTACGAGCGCTAGTTGGTGCGGTCACGTCACAACATCCGACCTACGAGCCTCGGGGGGACAATGCGGGTCGTCTACACGGATCCGGCGTGGGCGCTGGCGGCCGACGGTCGGCCAGACCCGGCGCTCGCGGCGGCGGAGCGCGAGGTGTTCGGGCCGGGCATCCAACTCGACCTCGGGCTGTTCGACGGGCGGTACGTCACCAGCGGCGACGACTTCCACGGCTACGTCCGCGGCGCTGACGCGCTGGTGATCTACCGCTGCCAGGTGACGGCCGAACTCATCGACGTCCTGCGGCCGACCTGCAAGGTGGTCGCGCGGGCCGGCGTCGGGCTGGACAACCTCAACGCGGCCGCGCTCGCCGGGGCGGGCCTGTACGGGTATCACGTGCCCGACTACTGCGGGGACGAGGTGAGCACCCACACGCTGGCGCTGTTGCTGGCGCTCGAGCGGGGGATCTGTGTGCAGGACCGCCTGGTGAAGAGCGACAAGTGGGCGATCCACGGCGGCGGCGTCCCCCGGCGGACGGCCGACCGGGTCGCCGGCATCGTCGGGTTCGGCCGCATCGGCCGCGCCACCGCCCGCAAGCTGCACGCGTTCTACGACCGCGTCCTGGCGTACGACCCGTTCGTGTCGGCAGACCTGATGGCCAGTCACGGCGTCCGGCGGGTCGAGGACCTCAAGGATCTCTTCGCCGAGGTCGACGCGGTCGTGCTCCACACCGAACTGACCCCGGACACCGACGGCCTCATCGACGCCGCCGTGCTGGCGAACGCCAAGCCGGGCTGCCTGCTGGTGAACACGGCACGCGGCCGGCTCGTCGACCCGGCCGCCGTAGAGCACGCGCTGGAGGGCGGCCGGCTCGGCGGCTTCGCGTCCGACGTCTTCTCGCCCGAGGACCCCAACACCGCTGACGCCGGGCGGCGCCTACTGGACCGGGACGACGTCGTCGTCTCAGCGCACCGCGCCTTCCTCTCCCAGGAATCCGAGCGGAGCGCGCGGCTGCGGATCGCGCACGTCGTGCGCGATGTGTTGGTGGCGGGCGTACCGCCCGCGGCCGGGCGGGTGGCCTGATGTGCACACCGCTGACCGAAACAGTGTCCGAGGAGGAATCTTGAGCGACAGCGACGACAACAACGCGCGCGGCGGATCGCGGCCGCACCACCCGGTGGGGCGGTCGCCCGGGGAGCGGCTGCGCGAGCTGCTCGGCCGGCCCGAGCCGGTGCAGATCATGGGCGTGCACGACGGGCTGAGCGCCCGGATAGCGGCGGCCGAGGGCTTCGAGGGTCTGTGGGCCTCCGGCCTCTGCATGTCCACCGCGCTCGGCGTCCGGGACAGCGACGAGGCGACCTGGTCGCAGCTGCTGGCCGTCGTGGAATCCATCACGGCCTGCACCGACCTGCCCGTCCTCGTCGACGGGGACGCCGGTTACGGCAACTTCAACACGGCCCGCCGGTTCTCGATGCGGGCCGAGCGCATCGGCGCGGCCGGCATCTGCATCGAGGACAAGCAGTTCCCCAAGATGAACTCGTTCGTCGGAGACCGGCACGAGCTGGCGCCGGTCGGCGAGTTCTGCGGCAAGATCGCCGCCTGCAAGGACGCCCAGCAGGACCCCGGCTTCGTCGTCGCGGCGCGGGTCGAGTCGCTCATCGCCGGGCACTCCGTCGAGGAGGCGCTCGACCGGGCGGACGCGTACCGGTCCGCCGGCGCGGACGCGATCTTCATCCACTCCCGCCAGTCGACCGTGGCGGAGATCGCGAAATTCGCGGCCGGCTGGGTGGGCCGGGCCCCGCTCATCATCGCCCCGACGACCTACTACGCCACGTCCGTGGACGAGTTCCAGGAGCTGGGCATCTCCGGTGTCATCTGGGCCAACCAGGGCCTGCGGGCGGCGATGACGGCCATGCAGGAGGCGTACGCCGCGATCCGCCGGGAGCGCGGCGTGGCCGGCATTGAGTCGAGGATCGCGCCCCTCAAGCAGATCTTCTCGCTGCTGGACTACAGCGAGCTGGAAGAGGACCACCTGCTCTACGCCGGTGCGGACGGGGCGGGCTCCATGTCGACCGACGAACCGAACGCCACGCAGCCGGCGTCGGTTTCCTGACGCGATCCGGCCGGACGAAGAGGAGCAACGAATGGACTTGTTCGAAAAGATATGTGGGGGCGCGCGCGGGCCGCTGGCCGCGCTCTCGCACGCGACGCACGGTGCCGCCAGCTTTCCGAAGCTGACCGGACCGATCAGCAACCGCATGCTCTGGAACGGCCAGGAGATGCTGGTCTGGAGCATCAACAACTATCTCGGCCTGGCCGACCTTCCCGAGGTGCGTGCCTCCGACGCGGAGTTCGCCGCCCGGTACGGCCTGGCGGCGCCGATGGGCTCACGGATGATGTCCGGCGAGACCAACGACCTGGAGCTGCTGGAGTCCGAGCTCGCCGACTACGCCCGCAAGCCGGCGGCGCTCTTCCTGAACTACGGCTACCAGGGCATGGTCTCGCTCATCGACTCGCTGCTCACCCGGCACGACTGGGTGGTGTACGACGCGCAGAGCCACGCCTGCATCATCGACGGCGTCCGGCTGCACACCGGTCGCGCCAAGTCGTTCCCGCACAACGACGTGGAACGCCTGGAGACCGTACTCGAACAGATCGAGAAGCTGCGCAAGCCCGACGACTCGGTGCTGGTCATCACGGAAGGCGTCTTCGGCATGTCCGGCGCGCAGGGCAGGCTGCGCGACATCGTCGCGCTCAAGCCGAGGTTCGGCTTCCGCCTGCTGGTCGACGACGCGCACGGTTTCGGCCTGCTCGGCCCGGACGGCGGCGGAACCGGCGAGGCCCAGGGCGTGCAGGACGGCATCGACCTCTACTTCGGCACCTTCGCGAAGGCCGGCGCCAGCATCGGCGCGTTCGTCGCGGGTCCGGACGCCGTCATCTGGCAGCTGCGCTACACGATGCGGTCCCAGATCTTCGCCAAGGGCCTGCCCTGGCCGATCGTCGCCGGCAACCGGGTGCGGTTGCGGCTCATGCGGACCCGCCCCGAGCTGCGGCGCCAGTGCTGGGCCGTGGCCTCGGCGCTCCAGGACGCGCTGCGGGGGGCGGGATTCGACGTGGGGCCGACCGCCGCGCCGGTCACGCCCGTGTTCTACCCCATGGAGGGCATCACCATGGAGCGGGGACTGGAGTTCCTGAACACGCTGCGCTACAAGTACGGCGTCTTCGCCTCGGCGGTGATCTACCCCGTGGTCCCGGCCGGTGTCGGCCAGCTCCGGCTCATCCCGACCGCCGCCCACGAGATCGGCGACATTGCGCCGACCGTCGAGGCGATCGTGCGCGCTTCGCGGGACGTGCTCGGGCGCAAGACCGTGGCGTCGCCGGTGCCGGCATGACTGTCGCCGATCAGGCCCGCCAGGTCGGCAGCATGCCGGCCGGCGAGATCCTCGCCCGGGGCAGGGCGCTGACGCGACGTCCGGTGCCGACGCTGCGACCCGAGCGCCTGGCGGCGGAACAGGCGCAGTTCCGCCGGCGGACGGTGCGCTCCGCGGCGCTGAACCAGCGCGCGCGGGCCCGCCTGGCGGGCGGTACGGAGCACGTGGACGCGCTGTCCTCCCCCTACCCGCTGTTCCTGCGGCAGGGCCGGGGGAGTGAGGTCGTCGACGTCGACGGCAATACCTACGTCGACTACATCCTCGCCGGCGGCGCCGTCGTGCTCGGCCACGGCGACCGCGCGCTGGACGAGTCCATCCGCGAGCTGCTGGCCGAGCGGACCGGATTCCACGGGCACCTGGACGAGGCCGAACTGGCCGCCGCCGAGCTGATCTGCGAGACGTTCCCGGCGGCCGAGGCGGTCCGGTTCACGGCATCCGGCGCGGAGGCCAACCTGGCGGCGGCGCGGATCGCGCGGGCGTTCACCGGCCGTCCGAAGATCGTCAAGTTCCTGGGGCACTACCACGGCTGGGGTGACCAGTTCATGGTGGACCTGGAGGTGCCGGGTTCCGGGGCCTTCATGGCCGGCGGCATCCCGGAGTCGCACTACGCCAACACCGTGCTCGTCCACCCGCACCGGCTGGACGAGCTGGAGCGGGCGCTGCGGGCGGGCGACGTCGCCGCCGTCCTCAGCGAACCCCTCGGCGGCGAGTCCGGGCTCGTGCCGTTCGCCGACGACTTCCACCCGCAGGCCGCCGCGATGACCCGCGACCACGGTGCCCTCTACCTGTTCGACGAGGTGGTCAGCGGTACCCGGGTGGCCGTGGGCGGCGCGCAGGCGCTGCTGGGCGTCACACCCGACCTCTTCACGCTCGGCAAGGGGCTGATGAACGGCTACCCGGGCTGCGGTGCGGTGGCCGGGCGCGCGGACGTCATGGCCACGGCGACCACGGGCATGCCGTCGGCCGGTCCGTTCGCGTACATCGGCGGGACCATGTCGGGCAACCCGCTGTCGGCCACGGCCTGTCTCCACACGCTGGGGGCGCTGACCCGCCCGGGCGCGCTCGCCGGCGCGATCGACGTGGCGGCGGACCTCGTGTCGCGGCTCAACGAGGTGTTCGACGCGTCCGACACCGGTTTCTTCGCCTACCACTTCGGCACGGTGGTGCGAATCGAACTGACCGCCTCCCACGCGTTCGGCGCGGAGGCGACGGAGCACATCGCGGAGATCATCCACCGGCGGACGCTGCTCGCCGACTACATGGTGCCGGTCAGCAACGACGGCGTGCTGTCCCGGATGGGCCGTGACATGGTCTCGCTCGCCCACCGCCGGACGGACAACGACAAGGTGGTGCGGGCCTATGAACGGCTCGTCGAGATCCTCGACTGACCGGCGCGTCCTCGTCACTGGAGCGTCGACCGGCATCGGCCGGGCGATCGCTGAGCGCTTCGTCGAGCGGGGCTGGGTGGTGCTGGGTACCTCCCGGGACCCGGCCGGGCTCAGGCCGGAACAGCGGGTCGCCGGGGTTACGTACCTGCGCCTGGATCAGGCCGACGCGGGGAGCATCCGCGAGTGTGCGGCGGCCGCCGGCGGCCTCGACCTGCTGGTGAACAACGCGGGGCAGAGCCAGGGCGGGGCGCTGGAGCACCTGCCGGACGACGCGGTCCGGCACCTGTTCCAGATCGACGTGTTCGGTCCCGTCGAGCTCACCCGGCTGGTGCTGCCCGGCATGCGAGCCAGGGGCGGCGGGCGGATCGTCTTCGTGGGCTCTCTGATGGCGGACTTCCCGGTGCCGTTCCAGGGCAGCTACGCCGCCGCGAAGCTGGCCCTGCGCGGCTTCGTGCTGGCGCTGCGGACGGAGGTCGCGCCATTCGGGATCGCGGTGGCCCTGGTGCAGCCGGGCTACTTCAAGTCGGAGATCAACGACCGGCGGCAGTGGCACACCGCCCCCGACTCCCCGTACACCGCCCAGCTGGACCGGGTCATCGCCCGGGTCAGCGGGGACCACCGCAAGGCCGCCGACCCCCGGCTGGTGGCGGAGCACGTCGCCCGGCTCGTCGACACTCGCCGGCCGCGGCCGGTCACCGCGGTGGGCAGCTCGGGCCCGGCCCTGCGGTTCGCCCGCCGCTTCATGTCCGACCGGTTCGCGGAGGCGATGGTCGCCCGGCGCTACGGGCTCGTCAGCGCCACCGCCAGACCGGTGTCCCGGGAGGAGACGTAGGTGACCACTCTCATCGCCGACCAGTCCGGATCACCACGCGCCACGTCGATCGGCCCGCTCATCGACGCGGACGTCCACGAGATGATCGGTGATCCGCTGGTCTTCCTCATGCATGTGGAGGAGCCGTACCGCAGCCGCCTCCACCAGGACAACTGGAAGGGCGTCTCGCTGCCGTACTCGTGGCCCACGACCGGTGGACTCGCCCGGCCGGACGCGATCCCGGCCAACGGCCGGCGAGCCGGGTCGGACTACGACCTCATGCGCCGGCAGCACCTCGACGCGTACGACGTCAGCTACGCGGTGCTCACCGGCCTGATGTACCCGAGCGAGTGGCGGGTGCAGCCGGACTTCGCGCAGGCCCTCGCCCGCGCCTACAACAACTGGCTGGTGGCGGAGTGGCTGGCGAAGGATCCGCGGTTCCTCGGCTCGGTCCACGTGGCCGCCCAGGATCCGCTCGTGGCGGCCGCCGAGATCGACCGGGTGGGGCAGCACCCACAGATCGTGCAGGTGATGCTGCCGGTGATCTCCCACGACACCCTCGGGCGCGAGTTCTACCACCCGGTCTACGAGGCGGCGGCCCGCAACGGGCTCGCCGTCGGCTTCCACACGGGGGCAACGGCGCAGACCGCCGCGGGCCTGCCGCCGTACTACATCGAGTGGCACACGGCGCTCTGCCAGGCGTGGCAGTCGCAGCTCATCAGCCTCGTCGTCGGGGGCGTGTTCAACAAGGTACCCGACCTGCGGATCGCAATGATCGAGTCGAGCTGGACGTGGCTGCCCCACCTGATGTGGCGGTTCGACCACAACTACCGCAGCCTCCGGCGCGAGGTGCCGTGGGTCAAGCGGCTGCCCAGCGAGTACATCCGGGACCACGTGAAGTTCACGACCCAGCCCATGGAGGTCGCCGACAACCCGGCGCACATGTACCAGATGTTCGAGATGGTCGGCTCGGACGAGTTCCTCATGTTCTCGTCGGACTACCCGCACTGGGACTTCGACTCTCCGGAGCATTCGCTGCCGTCCAGCTTCCCGGCCGACCTGCGGCAGAAGATCATGTACGACAACGCGGCGAGCTTCTACCGGCTCCCGGACCGGACGGCCGCCGGCCGGCCGGGGACGGCGTCGGGATGAGCGCGCCGGAGGACACCGCCCGGGACCTCCGCCACGTGGTGTGCCCGGCGGAGGAGCTGCCGGCCGGCAGGATGCGGGCGTTCACGCTCGGCGCGCGGCGGATCCTCGTGGTCGGCCTGCCCGGTGGGGAGTACAACGCCGTCGCCGACTTCTGTCCACACCAGCGCGGTCCCCTGTCGGGCGGTTCCCTGGAGCGGATGTGGCTCGCCGACGAGGCGAACAACCACGTGCAGTCCGCCGACCGGTGGGTGCTCATCTGCCCGTTCCACAACTTCGAAATGGACGCGCGCACCGGCTGCCCGGTCGTGCCGATCGGACGCTCCCGCGCCGCCACCTACCCGGTCGCCGTTGAGGACGGTCAGATCGTCGTCTACCTCAGGAAGAGTCGGAGGACCTGACAGTGCAAGCTCAACGTGTGGTGGTCACCGGGCTCGGCCCGGTGACGCCGATCGGGGTGGGCGCGCGGGCGTTCCACGCGGCGCAGCTGGACTGCGCCAACGGGATACGGCGCATCACCAGCTTCGATCCGGCCGCGATGTCCGTCACGATCGCGGGCGAGGTCGACCTGCCGGCCGGGCTGGCGCCGGACTCGCGGGAGTTGGTCTCCGACGACCGGTGCACCCACCTGACCCTGGCCGCCGCCAAGCTGGCGATCTCCGACAGCGGGCTGGACCTGGCGCGGGAGGACCTCTCCCGGATCGCCGTGGTCATCGGCACCGGCGTCGGGGGCGTCGGCACCTGGGAGGACAACACCCGGCTGGGCCTGGAGCGCGGGGAGCGGGGCGTCCGGGCGCGGTTCATCCCGATGGCGATGGCGAACAGCCCGGCGGCCCGCGTCAGCATCGAGCACGGCCTGCTCGGGCCGTCGCAGACCGTCGTCGCCGCCTGCGCGTCGGGGGCCGAGGCCATCGCCACGGCGGCGCTGCTGATCCGGGCCGGCGAGGCGGATGTCGTCCTCGCCGGCGGGGCCGAGGCGCCGATCATCGAGACCACCCTCGCCGGGTTCGCCCGGATGCGGGCGCTGTCGACCCGCTGCGCCGAGCCGGCGCGGGCGAGTCGCCCGTTCAGCCTCGACCGGGACGGCTTCGTCATGGGTGAGGGCGCCGCGGTGCTCGTGCTGGAGTCGGCCGAGCGCGCCGCCGCCCGCCAGGCGCACGTGTACGCCGAGTTGGCCGGCTACGGGCGGACCTGCGACGCCTTCCACCTCACGATGCCGAAGCCGCAGGGGGAGGGCGCCAGCGAAGCGATCAGGATCGCCCTGCGGTCCGCCGATCTAGCCGCCGCGGACCTGTCGTACGTCAACGCGCACGGCACCGGCACCTCGTACAACGACGCGGCCGAGGCGCGGGCCCTGGCCGGGGCGCTCGGCGGGGTGGCCGCGACCGTTCCGGTGTCGGCCACCAAGTCGATGACGGGACATGGGCTCGGCGCCGCGGGTGCCATCGAGGCGATCGCCTCGGTGCAGGCGATCAGCAGCGGGCTCATCCCGCCGACCGCCAACCTGGACCATCCCGACCCGGCGCTGGAGCTGGACGTCGTGGGTGACAAACCGCGGGAGGCGGACGTCCGGGTGGTCCTGTCCAACTCCTTCGCCTTCGGCGGCCACAACATCGCCCTGGTCTTCAGCCGGTACGAGTAATCGCACATGGCCGGTGACGGCGGTGTCGGGGCGTCGCCCGACGCCGGCCGGTGCGGTCCCGCGCCGGCCACCGCAGACAGCCCGCCGATCGCTCCGCGCGTGTGCCGCCGCGGGCGCTCCGGTCGTCCTAACGAGGAGCCCGAATGACCCAGACAGACGTCGTCCCGGACGTGTTCGACCACCGGTACATGCAGGACCCGCATCCGATGATGGCGCTCATGCGCGAGGAGCAGCCCGTCCGCCAGGTCATGACCCCGAATGGCCTGAAGGTGTGGCTGGTGACCCGCTATGACGACGTACGGGCGGCCCTCGCCGACCCGCGGGTCAGCAAGAACATGCTCGACACCGACGACATCGTCGAACGGAACCTCACGCAGCCGGAGAAGCGGCGGGAGTTCGCCAAGGAAATCATGCAGTACATGCTCAACACCGACCCGCCACAGCACACCAGGTTGCGGGCGCTGGTCAGCAAGACCTTCACGAACCGGCGGGTCGAGGCCATGCGTCCGGCGATCGAGCGGAACACCGCGGAGCTGCTGGACGCGTTCCCGGCCACGGGCGAGGTTGACCTCATCCAGCAACTCGCGTTCCCGTTGCCGATCATGGTGATCTGCCAGCTGCTCGGCGTGCCGCTCGAGGACAAGGAAGACCTGCGGAACTGGATCGACATGTTGGTGACGACCAGCCGGCCGGGCGACGCCAAGGTGGCGGGTGAGGCGATGGTCGGGTACCTCGGGAACCTGCTCGCCGCCAAGCGGGCCGAGCCGACCGACGACATCCTGTCGGCTCTGATCCACGCGACGGACCAGGACAAGCTCACCGAGGCCGAGTTGATCTCGATGACGTTCCTGCTGCTGTTCGCCGGCTACGAGACGACCGTCCACACCGTCGGAAACGGCGCGCTGGCCCTCCTGGTCAATCCGGAGCAGCGGGAGCTGCTGCGGCGCCAGCCGTCGCTGATGTCGGGCGCCGTCGACGAGTTCCTCCGGTTCAACAGCCCGGTCAGCACGGCGACATTCCGCTTCACGACAGAGCCCGTCACGCTGAGCGGGACCACCATTCCGGCCCGCGAGTTCGTCCTCCTGTCGCTGTTGTCGGCCAACCGGGACGCGACGCGGTTCCCGGATCCGGATCAGCTGGACGTGGCCAGATCGACGACCGGTCATCTGGGCTTCGGCCACGGCGTCCACTACTGCCTGGGCGCCTCTCTCGGTCGCATGGAGGTCGAGATCGCGCTGTCGTCGTTGCTCCGGCGATTTCCGAACCTGCGGCTTGCGGTGCCCCCGGAGGAACTGGTGTGGCGGGAGAGTCTCCTCATGCACGGACTGGACCGGCTGCCCGTACTCCTGTGAACGGGCCGTCGCGGTAGCCGCCCCGGCAGCGGCGAAAGCGCTGGTGTGGATTGTCCGTATTGCCCAATGGACCTGCCGGTCGCCGGGGACGTCGCCCGCTTCGGGCGGCGGACCGCGCGTGTGGCACCCTTCGATCCGGGTCGGTACGTTCACCCGCCTGGGTGAGCCTCGCGCCGGCCTGTTTGATCAAGACACTGACGTACAGTTCACGGGTGCTGGTTAGGGGGGATGGCAGATGGTGAACCAGCGTGGCTCGGACCCGTCGGCCCCTCGCACCTCGACCGACAAGGCGGGCGCCACCCGGGACCGGCTGATCGACGCGGCGATGGGGCTGTTCGCGGAGCGCGGCTACCGCAACACCACGGTCGGTGACATCGAGGCCAAGGCCGGCCTGGCTCCGCGGTCGGGCGCGCTCTACCAATACTTCGGCAGCAAGGAGGATCTCCTCCGGGCCGGGATCGACAAGCGCATCGGTCAACTCGAAGAGGTCCATTCGGTGATGGACCTGCTGCCGCTGGCCGATCTGCGGTCAGAAATCATCATGCTGGGCCGGTGGAGCCAGCAGGACTTCACCCGGCGGGAGTGGTGGCACCGGCTCGTCCGGCAGGAGGGCGATCTCTTCCCCGGCCTCAAGGACGAGATCCGGGAGGCCGTCCACGACGCGCCGTATCGGCAGGTCTCGCGCTGGATCCGCCAGATGGCCGAGGACGCCGGCGTGACGGACCTGGACATCGACGTACTGGCAATGATCATCGTGGGATCCATGGGCCACTTCCGGATGGTCGAATCCATCTACGGCAAGAAGGCACTTGGCATCGACGACGCCCGTTTCCTGGACGGCTGGGTCGAAGCCTGTCTCGGCATCTTCGAGCATTACCGGCTCGACAGCCGGGGCGATTCCGCGCGGGCCCGGGCGACGCGCCCGGCGGACGAGCCCGAAGACGGGCCGGGCGCGGCCGCGTAGCGCCGGCGCGCCGGCGTCGAATCTCGGGCCCCGCAACCGGCGGTGCCGCCGTCACCTGTCCAGCGACATCGCCGTGACGGGCGCCCCCGTCAGGCGGGTGGCGTCGTCCGGGACGCCGGGACCGGCGCCCGGACACGGTGCGTCGACCCAGGTCACGACGCCCAGGTCGGTCACGGCGGTGAGGAACCGGAGCACCTCCTTGCGGACCTTAGTCGCGGGGGTGCCGGCGCACCGGCCCAGCACGGCCGAGACTATCTGCTCGCTCGTGTTCCGCCCGTCGCACAGTTCGATGATCTGCTTGCCCACGCTGTTCGTGGTGAAGGCGCGACCGGTGGCGGCGATGACCGTGTGCAAGTCCCCGTCCTGCTCCTTGACGGTGACCGGTCCGGCCCGGCAGGGGACCCGGTCACCGACCCGTGTGAAGCCCGCGCCCATCTTCGTCACTCGTTGTCCCCCCCGGTCTGCCGGCCTGCTCGTTACGGGCGCGTCGAGCTCGTCATGGCGCCCGTCTTGGCGATGTGTTCAAGGTGCGGCACCGCCGCCTCGACCAGCGGCAACGTGAGCATGTGGCGTTGGGCCCGCCGGGCCTCCCGGGCGGTCGCCGCGTCATCGAGGAGGCGTCGGCACGTGTCGGCGACGGAGGCGGGGTCCGCTCGCGCGATGCGCTCCCCCAACCCCAGTTCCTGGACGCGGACCGCATTCGGGAACTGGTCTTCGAACAGCGGCAGGACCGCCATCGGCACGCCGGCGCGCATCGCCTCGCGGATGCTGTTGTAGCCGCCGTGCGTGACGAACAGGTCGGCACAGTCGAGCAGCATCGGTTGCGCGAAGTAGTCGACGACGTGTACGTCCGGGCCGGCGGCTGTGCGGTCGACGGGTATCCCGCCGGTCGCCACCACCGCCACGCAGTCGAGGCGCGACAGTCCATCGATGATGGCCTGCAGCGCCCGAGGGGGATCGAAGTCCGCAAGCGCCGGGTGCGCGTCCCTGATCGCGGTGCCGTACTCGGACAGGAACATGATGCCGGCGCCCCCGATCGCGGCAACCACCAACGGGCGGTCCGTCGGCAGGTCGGCCATCCAGCCGGGGAGGCTCTCCCGCCGGCGGTCCGCGGCCGGCTGCCGGTAGACGAAGGCCGGCGGGATCTCCCGCCGGGCGAAGGAGTACGGGGTGGGCACGCAGTCCAGCCGCCCGTGCCGGTAGATGAGGTTCGGGTCGTCGTTCACCGGTAGCCCCACCTCTCTGCGTCGCTCGTTCAGCAATGCCATGATCAGTACCGGGTCGAGGACCTGTGCGGCGCCCGACGGGGCCGCCACGTACGGGACGCCCAGTGCTTGGCCGACGAGGCAGGCGGTGGGCTCCCAGCCGTCGCGCAGGATGAGGTCGGGCCCGAAGTCGCGGGCGATGGCGAGCAGCGGGCCGTAGTTCTCACTGATCTGCGGCCCACTCATCAAACTGATGGAAACATGCGATCGGAAGTTTTCCGGGTCAATGTCCGATGGCAGACTGAGGTGCTCGCCGACCAGACGCGGGAGGTTCTTCTTGAGGTCTGTGAGGCCGGGCAGCGTACGTACCGGTTCGTTGTCCCATTCCGGTAGGAGAGCGTCGGGGGCCACGACGAGAAGGTCGTGTCCCGCCTCGCCCAACGCACGGGCCACGGGCAGCATGTTCCGGACGTGTGAAGGGGATGCCGTCACGGTGCAAAGAACGCGCATGTCAGTTCTCTTTCGTCCGGTTGGGCCTCATCTACGGGCACCGTGGGCAGGATCCGGTGCACAACGCTTTGGGTCATCCGATCGACGGCCGTGCGGATTAGCGCAATCCCCGGCTGCCCCCAGAATGAGGGGGGCAGACGGTGCGGGTCAACCGTGCGGCCCGCACCTGCCGCAGATTTTGCCGAATTCAGCGTGACGCACATCCGATACGCCGGAGTTCAGACGGTCGATGCCGGCACAATGGCTCGTCTACGCTGAGTAATGCGTCAGTAACTCGGGACGGCGGGGCCCGGCCTCCCTCGTCCGCGACCCGCGCGGTCTCACATCCGGTCGGCGTCGCGTCGGTACACCACTACGGCCGCGAGCGTGAAGGCGGCCGTCCAGCCCACGACACTGAGCGTCCCGCCCACCAGCGGCCCCTCGCCGGTGAGGGGATGTCGGGCCAGCACGCCGAGCCCGTAGGCCGGGCTGAGCGGCGCGATCGCCGCCAGGACGTCGCCCATCCGGTCCACCGGGGTGAAGAGGCCGCCGGCGTAGCCGAGCACCGCCAGCAACGGGCCCAGCATGTACATGACGTGCTCCCGCGGCATCAGGTATCCCATCAGGACGCCGAACGCGGCGAACACCACCGCGCCGGCCCACGCCAACCCGGCCGACCAGGCCCAGGTCGCGCCACCAAGGCGCGCTCCGGCCAGCGCGCCGACGCCGAACGTGACGCTGATCGTAATCGCCCCCAGGGCCATCGCCACCGCCACCTTCACGGCGATGTACGCGACCGGCCGCAGGGGGGTCAGCCGGAGCTGCCGGTTCCAGCCGACCGCCCGTTCGCTGGCCACCATGGCGCCGCCGTTGGTGGTGGCGAGCATCGCCCCGTAGACGGCGACTCCGATCAGCACGAAGCCCGTCAGATTGTCGTCACCGGCCGTTTCCCCTCGGCCGAACAGGACGAACAGGATCGCCGGCATGATGGTGATGAACAGGATCGCGCGGGCGTTCCGAAACAGCCTGCGCAACTCGAGACCGACAAAGGTGAATGAGAACCCACCGAGGCGCGGCAAGGATCGGTGGTTGGTAACGGTGCTCATCGCGGCCCCCATGGCGGTGCTTGGTGAGGCGCCACCGGTCGGGACGGGGCGCCTCCACGATCGTGCGCGGGCCGAAATCGAGCGAGCCCGTGTTGTATCTTCATACCGTACACCTCAATGGCATCTGAGGTTGGGTTGAAGACCCCGACCAACGGGCCACTGTCGCTGACTCAACCGCTCTTATTGGCTGGCCATGACAGATGTCACGGCGGCGGTGGGAGGCCGTACGGTATGGTGATCGTTTTGGTGGTACTCATCTCTTTGATCGAGTATCGGATTCCTTCCCGGCCGACGCCACTGCTCTTCACCCCGCCGAACGGAATGTGCGGTGAGTCGAATTGCGGGCCCTCGTCGAGATTCACCGCGCCGACGCGCAGCCGGTCGGCGAGCCGCCAGAACGCGTCGCTGTCGCCGGTGACTACGCCGGCCTGCAGCCCGTAGGCGGTGCCATTCGCCGCCTCGACCGCCTGGTCCAGGTCGCGCACCCGGAGGACCGGTGCCACCGGGCCGAACGTCTCCTCCCGGACCAGCTCAGCCAGGTGCGGGACGTGGTCCAGCACCGTCGGGACGACCAGTGCGCCGTCCCGCTGCCCACCGGTGAGTAACCGCGCACCATCCGCGACCGCCCCGGCGACCCGGCGTTCCACCACCCGCGCGGCGGCCTCGTCGATCAACGGACCGACGTCGGTGTCCGGGTGGCGGGGGTCGCCGCACCGCTTCGCCCGCGCGGCAGTGCCGAGCAGCTCCACGAACGCGTCGGCCACCTGCGCGAAGACGATGATCCGCTTGACCCCCCGGCAGGACTGGCCGGCGGTGGCGAACGCCCCGTCGGCGGCCAGCCGGGCGGCGCGCTCCAGGTCGGCGTCCGGCAGGACGATCAAGGGATCGTTCCCGCCGAGCTCCAACAGCAGCCTTTTGCCGGCGGCCGCCGCGGCGACCGCCCGGCCGGTGCGCACACTGCCGGTGAACGTCACCATGTCGATCTCCGGATGGCCGGCCAGCGCGGGCCCGATGACCGCCGGCTCCCCGGTGAGCACCGCAAGCAGCTCCTTCGGCAGCCCCGCCGCCGTCAGCAACTCGGCGAAGGCCAACGCGGTGAGCGGCGTCTTCTCCGACGGCTTCAGAACCACGGGGCAGCCGGCCGCGATGGCCGGCGCCAGCTTGACGACGACCTGATTGAGCGGTCGGTTGAACGGCGTGATCGCGGCGACCACCCCGACCGGTTCCGGCACGGTGATCGCCAGCCGGCGCTGGTCGGGGATGGGGATGGACTCGCCGCGCAGGCGCTCGGCCTCGACGGCGGCGACGCGTAGGTTGGCGGTCGCCCGGGCCACCTCGCGGGCCGTCTCCCGACGGCACACCCCGGACTCGCTGGTGATCAGGTCAGCGAATTCGGCCGCCCGGGCGTGCAGGGCGGCCGCGGCCCCGGCGAGGATCGCCGCCCGCTGTGCCGGCTGGAGCGTCCGGCGCCGACCAGCCGTCGCCGCGACCGCCGCCGCCACCTCCGCCGCGCCGTCCCGCGGCACGAGCCCGACGGTTTCCCCCGTCCAAGGGTCGCGAACCGCGATCTCGTCGGCCGCCGGCTGCAGCGCTCCGTCGAGGTACATCGGACGTCACTCGCCGTCACGGACGACGAAACGGGCCTCCAGCTCGGACAGCCGGGTGTAGTCGAACACCTCGAACAGTTCCTCGAACGTCATCCCCAGGCCCATCCGCGGCCAGAAATTCTGGGTGGTGCCGGTGTCGCGCAGCTCGGCGAAGAGCTTGCGGAGCACCGACGCCGCCGCCAACCACCCGGACAGCGGGTAGATGGCCAGGTTGTACCCGATGCCCTCCAGCTCGGTGGTGGTCAGCCAGGGCGTCTTGCCGCCCTCGACCATGTTGGCGAGCAGCGGCGCGTCGATCTCGTCGCGCACCCGCTTCATCTCGTCGACGGTGAGCATGGCCTCGAGGAAGATGCAGTCGGCGCCGGCGGCGACGTACTCCTTGGACCGGCGGATCGCCTCGTCCAGGCCCAGCTTCTCACGCGCGTCGGTGCGGGCGATGAGGGTCCAGTCCGGATCGGTCTTGGCCTCGACGGCCGCTTCGATCTTGCCAATCATCTCCTCGGTGCTGATCAGGCGCTTGCCCTCCAGGTGCCCGCAGCGCTTGGGCACGACCTGGTCCTCGAGGTGACCGCCGACGATCCCGGCGCGCTCGAACTCGCGGACACACCGCCAGGTGTTCATCGCGTTGCCGTAGCCCGCGTCGATATCCATGATCACCGGCAGGTCGACGGCCAGCGTGATGTTCTTGGCGTTCGTGGCCATCTCGGTGGTGGTGGCGAAACCCAGGTCGGGCAGGCCGAGCATGCTGGCCGACGTGCCGGACCCCGTCATGTGCACGGCCTTGAACCCGGCCTGCTGGATCACCTTCGCGGACAGGGCGTCGTAGGCGCTGGGGACGACCAGGATCTCGGGGGCGTGCATCAGGTCCTTGAACTGGCGGGCGAACGTCATGACACCACTCCTGTGGCTGGTAGGGACGTGGACGCCGGCTGCACCCTTTCGGCCAGCCGAAGCAGTTGGTTGTACTTCGCGAGGCGGTCACCCCGGCGGGGGCCGCCAACCTTGATCAACTCCGCGCCCAGGGCGACGGCGATGTCGCAGATCGCCGTGTCCTCGGTCTCGCCGGACCGGTGCGACACCGCCAGCACCATGCCGGCCTTGCGCGCCGCGTCGGCCGCCCGCAGCGTGCCGGTCACCGTGCCGGCCTGGCTCGGCTTGAGCAGGATCCCGCCGGCGAGCCCGGCGTCGACGCGCTCGGCATCGGTCGCGAACAGGTCATCGCCGATCACCGTGGTCGCCGGCGGGAGCGCCCCGCGCAGGTCGCGCCACTCCTGGTCGTCCGCGGGGTCGAAGGGGTCCTCGAGGTACGTCAGCCGGCAGCTGGCGGCCAGCTCCGCGAGGTGCCCGGCGAACTCCGCCGACGGCAGCTCCCGCCCCGCGAAGCGGTAGTTTCCAGGTGCCCCTCTGAGGTGCTCGGCGGCGACGTCGACGCCGATCGCCGCCACCTCGGCGTGCCCGGTCGCCCGGATGGCGCGGGCGAGGAGCGCCACCTGCTTCGCGCTGTCGATCGGGAGCACCATCCCGCTGGACGCCGACAGCGTCGGCTCGCCGTACCCGTCCCGCGCGAGCCGCTCCGCCGCGGCGTAGACGGCACACGCCACGACGAGGTCGCCGACCAGCTCGCCGGTCTCCGGGATCACCATCACCTGCTGGAAGCTGTCCGCCGGCCCCGGCAGGTGGATGCCGCCCGAGAACACGTTCACCAGCAGCCGCGGCATGGCGGGCAGGGTGCCGGCGAGTTGCGCCAGGCGGGCGTACAGGGGCAACCGGTACGCGGCCGCCAGCGCCCGGGCGACGGCCAGCGAGACCGCCAGTGTGGCCTCGGCGTCGACCTCCCCGGCGTGGTGGAGCTCGTCCAGGAGCCCGTCGACGTCGCGTTCCTCGTCGGCGCGCACGCCGATCAGCGCCCGCGCGAGTGCCGGCCCGGCGGCGGGGTCGCGGAGCAGGTCCAGGCCGGCCCCCTCGCGGCGGCGCCGCTCCCGGCGCCCCGGTGCGATGGCGCGGGGGGCGGAGCCGCGCCCGGTGTGTGCGCCGTCGAGGGTCACCTCGGCCTCGAGCGTCACCTCCGCGCGGGAGTCGAAGACGCCGCGGACGCGTACGCCGGTGATCCTCATCGCGGGACCCGGGCCGTGGCCGAGACCGCGGCCAGCAGCTCGCTCGCCCGCCCGGCGGGCAGCGCACCCGCGCCCGCGGCCCGCTCCCCGAACGAGGTCACCGCGTCGGCGGTGACGTGCGGGCCGACGGCCACGGTCGGCACCCGGTCGGCGGAGTGGATACCGAGCTCGCAGGGGGTGGCGTGGTCACAGGTGACGACCAGGGTGTCCCGCTCGGACAGTCCGTCGACCAGCGGGCCGACGAAGCCGGCGTCGATCTCGGCGATGGCCCGCACCTTGTCCGCCGGCCGGCCGTCGTGCCCGGGCTCGTCCGGGCCTTTGAGATGGACGAACACCACGTCGGCCGGGTCGGCCAGGAGCGTGGGCACCAGACCGGCGTAGAACTGCAGGTCGGTCTGGCCGGCGGCGGTCCGCGCCACGGTGAACCGGCCGCCGATGAGCCCCGCCAGTCCCCGCTCGGCGGGCACCTGCCCGTACATGGACAGGGTGCGGCCGTCCACACCGCCGAACGGGGCGAGCACCGGCAGCGTGTCGCCCCCGTCGCGGACCAGGACCAGGTTGGCCGGCCGGCGCCCGGCCGCCCGGCGGTCGGTGTTGACCCGGCTGCGTTCCAGGATCGCGGCGCTCTGCCGGACGAAGTCGTTCACCAGCCGGGCGGTGGTGGCGGCCGCTTCGCTGCTGTCCAGCGGACGGCACGGCAGCGGCGTCGGGGCGGGTGTCTTGACCGGGGTGCCGAACGGCCCGGTGTTGGTGAAGCCCGGATCGGTGTTGCCCACCCGGCCGGCCAGTGCCACCGTGGCGCTGGTCAGCGCGAGGATCCCACGGTGGCGCCCGAAGCCGGTCAGCCGGACCCGCACGCCCGGGTCGAGGTCGACGCCGGTGCGGATCTCCTCGACGAGGATCTGCAGCTCGTCGTCGGAGAGGTCACGGGACGTGCGGCGGTCGAGCCGCCCCGTGTGCGGGTCCCAGCTCGCGAAGTTGATCCGGAACGCCACGGAGAAGCCGTCGGCCACCCAGAAGTCCATACCGAGGCCCTCGAGCGGCCCGCGGCCCGTGTAGTGGACGAGCGGGTCGTAGCCGAGCAGGGCCATGGCCCCGGAGTCGGACTCCGGCGGGATGTCGTGGCGGATGACCTCCAGCAAGCCGTTGGCGCCGGCCGCGGCCAGGCCGTCCAGCCGCGGGGTGGGCGCCGCCTCGAACGGCGTACGGCCGCCCAGCGAACCGATCGGCCGGTCGGCGCCGCCGCAGAGGGCGACCACGATGACCCGCCCGCGGTCGGGTGTGGTCGTCGGCGCGCGCTCCGCCGCCCGGTCACCGAGGATTTCGGCCATCGAGTCCACACTCCTTCACGACTGCCGCCACGGCGGGAGGTACCAGGGCCTGCCAGTTGTCGTCGCCGGCGAGCGCCTCGCGCACGCGCCGCCCGCTGATCGGCTTCTCGACCCGGCGCCACAGCACCTCGGTGCGCAGGCCGAGGGCGCGGAAGCGGGCCAACTTGGCCTCGCCCCACGCGTCATAGATGGTGAGCAGGTAGCACGCGTCCGGCGGGGCGTAGTAGCGCAGCCGCTCCGGAAAGCTGTGCGGGAACGGGACGATGCGGATGCGGTGGCCGGGCACGCCCGCCTCGGCCAGCGCGGCCTCGACCATGAGGTACCGCTCGTAGTACGTCCACGGGTTGGCCTCGGCCGCTCCGCGCGCCGGGTCGGTCGCCTCGGCGATCGTCTGCGAAGGATCCGGATTCGTCAGCCCCACGACCAGCGTCTCGCACCGGTCGGCGCCTGCCAGCAGATACTCCAGGTGCCCCAGGTGCAGAGGCTGGAACCGACCGTGGATGACCGCGACCGGATGCCGGGGCAGGCCGCCGCCCGCGGGCGGGAGGCCGGTCATCGCCGTGCCGCCGCGGGGCCGGCGGTGTGGCGGTCGCCCGAGACGACCGCCCGGAAGCGACCGGCCACCTCCTGTGGCGTCACCTCCGGTCGGCCCAGTTTCGCCAGGGAGCCCGGTTGGATCCGCAGGTACACCAGCGACGGTCCCGGACCGGCCAGGGAGCTTTCGACGGCCGACGACAGGCCGTCGAGCGTCGCGCACCGGTGCACCTGGGCGTAACCGCAGGCGGCGGCCACGCCGGCGAGGTCGGTCGCGGTGGAGACGGTGCGCTGCCCGCCGGTGGAGTCGTGCACGCCGTTGTCGAGCACGACGTGGACCAGGTTGTCCGGCCCGTAGGCGGCCACGGTGGCGAGGCTGCCCAACCGCATGAGCATCGCGCCGTCGCCGTCGACGACGACCACCGGTCGGGGGGTGTGCAGCGCGACGCCAAGGCCCACGGAGGACACCGAGCCCATCGCGCCGACGAGGTAGAAGTGCTGCTCGCGGTCGTCGATCGTGTACAGCTCGCGGCTTGTCTTGCCGGTGGTGGCGACCACGGCGGCGTGCGCCGGCAGCTGCTCCAGCAGGCGCTCCAGAGCGGCGACCCGGGTCGGCGGCCGGTCCGCGCCGCCGTGCGGCGTCACGGTGGCCGGCGTGCCGACGAATTCCTTCTCCAGCAACGGCTCGGCTGCCACCACCCCCTTGGCGATCACCAGCGCCCGGGGCAGGCCCGTGCCGCGCAGCTCGTCCGCGCACGTGTCGAGCAGGCCGGACAACCGGCCCGGGTCGTCGGGCAGCAGGTCCCAGCCCACGCTCATGAGGTCGAGCAGCGACGTGGTGATCCGGCCCATCAGGTCGTGCTGCGGCTCGTCGGGAACGCCCGGCTGGCCGCGCCATGTCAGCAGGAGCAGGGCCGGGATGCGACCGGGGTAGAGGAGCGAGGTGATCGGGTTGACCATGTTGCCCAGCCCCGAATTCTGAGCGATGGCACAGCCGAGGCCGCCGCCCAGCCAGGCGCCCGCCGCGATCGCGACCGCCTCGCCCTCCTGTGTGGCGGCGACGTACCGTACCTGGGCGTCGCTGATCGCCCGGTTGATGACCGGGGTGAGATACGTGCACGGCACGCCCGTGACCAAGGTGAACCCCCGGCCGGTCAGCTCCGACATGAGGTGCGCGGAAGTGATCACGTGGCGGCCGGTGGGGCCGGGGAAATCGACGTACGCATGCGGGCTCCCTTGTCGGTCGTGGCGATGTCCGGGCGGGCGAAGCCGTCCGGTGGAGGTGGAGGTGGGGGCGCGTGGCGCGAGGGCCACCAGACCCGCGGGCCGATGCTGACGACCAGGGCTGGCACCAGCAGCGACCGCACCAGGAACGTGTCCAGCAGGACGCCGACCGCGACGGCGAAGCCCACCTGGACCAGCTGGGTCACCGGCAGCGTGAGCAACACCGCGAACGTGCCGGCGAGCACCAGGCCGGCCGAGGTGATCACCCCGCCGGTGACCGCGAGGCCGCGCCGCATGCCCTCCGCGGTGCCGGCCGCCAGCGACTCCTCCCGCACCCGGTGCATCAGGAAAATCGTGTAGTCGACGCCGAGCGCGACCAGGAAAAGGAACGCGTACAGCGGGATCTCGATGGTCATGCCCGCGAACCCGAACAGCCACCGGAACGCCATGACGCTCAGCCCGAGTGCGGCGGTGAAGCTGAGCACGACGCTGATCACCAGGGCGACCGCCGCGACGACGGCGCGCAGCAGGAGGCCGAGGATGAGGAGGATGACCAGGACGATCAGCGGCGCGACCACGGCGGCGTCCCGCAGCCCGGCCGCCCGCCGGTCGACCTCCCGGGCGGTCGGTCCACCGACCAGTGCCCGGCCGCCGGCCGATTCGGCGACGCCCCGCCGCAGCGCCGCCACGGTGGCGAAGGCGCGGTCCCCGTACGGATCGCTGTCCAGCAGGACCTGGATGACGTCGTACCCGCCGAGCCCGGCACCCGCCCGCACCGAGGCCACGCCGGGGGTCGCCGCGACGGTGGCGGCGACGCGCTCCCGGTCCGCCGGGGGGACGAGGACCAGCGCGGGTGCCGCGGCGCCGGCGCCGAAGTGGTCGGCGATCAGCCGCTGGCCCGCGACAGACTCCACGGGGTCGGTGAACTGGTGGAGCGGGTTGACGTCGAGGCGGGCGACGGCCAGCCCGCCGCTCAGCGCCGCCAGCAGCGCCAGCATGGCGAGCAGCGTCCGGCGCGGGCGCCGGCCCACCGCGCCGGCAAGTCGCCACCACGCACCCGACTCCGCGGCGTCCACGCCGCTGCGGCGGAGCGACGGCCAGAACACCCAGCGGCCACACACGACCAGCAGCGCAGGCAGGAGGGTCAGCATCGCGACCATCGCACACCCGACGCCCAGCGCGAGGGTGGGCCCCAGGCTGCGGGTCTGCCCGATGTCGGCGACCGTCAGGCAGAGCATGGCCGCCGCGACGGTGCCGGCGGACGCCGCCACCGCCGGCCAGGTGCGGCGCACGGCCGCGCCCATGGCGGCGTACCGGTCGGGGTGCGTGCGCAGCTCCTCCCGGTACCGGGCAACGAGGAGCAGCGCGTAGTCGGTGCCGCAGCCGAAGACGAGGACGGTGAGGATGGCCGTCCCCAGCCCGGAGAGAGCGCCACCGGCGAGCCCGTAGACATACACCGCGGCCTTGGCGGTCTCCAGGGCCGCGCCGGCGGCGATCAGCGGCAGCAGCCACAGGACCGGGCTGCGGTACGTCAGAAGGAGCAGCAGGACCACGACGAGTGCCGTGCCCGCCAGCAGGGTGGTGTCGACCCCGCCCAGTGCCTCGTCGGCATCGGCGGTCAGGCCCGCGGGCCCCGTCACGGTGACCACGAGGCCGTCCGCGCCGTCGAGCATCCGGCGCAGCGCGGCGACCGCGGTCACCTCCTGCTCGTCGGCCACCGGGACGCGGAACAGCGCCGCCGTCCCGTCTGCCGACCGCACGACGGGGGACGGCGATCCGACGCCCGGCAGCCGCACCCCGGCGACGCGCCGGCGGTCGGCGGCGATGCGGTCGGCGTCCTTCGTGGACAGCCCGGCTGGCCGCGCGTAGACGACGATGGCGTCGCTGCGGGCCCCACCGACCCGCTCCTGGAGCTGGACCACCTGGGTGGACATCGCGCCGGCCGGCATCGCCGCCGACGGTGTGGAGTCGTCGGCGGCGCCCAGCCTGCCGGCCAGCTGGTGTGCCAGCACGAGCAGCGGCAACCAACCGAGCAACACCGGCCAGGCGGCCCACGCCCACGGCCGGCGCGGGTGCGAGCGCCCACGATGGCCGGTCGGCGGGCTCAGCCCGGTCTCCTTCATCGCGCCCCCGCCGGATCGGTGGCGGCCGCTGTCCGCACGCCGTGTGCGGACCACCGCTCGGTTGGTTTCACTACATAGTAGTGGCCTGTCAAGCTATTGACGTGATCGGTGGCCGCGCCTACCGTCCAAAGGCGATGGCTCCCGGGCCGGGATGGAGCGTGGCGGGTGATCGACGCGATCGGGGGCTGTTCCGGTGACCGACCAGACCTTTGACGCGGTGGTGGTCGGCTCCGGCTGCGCGGGTTCGTGGGCGGCCAAGGAGCTGACGGAGGCGGGCCTGCACACGCTGGTCCTGGAGGCCGGGCCACAGCGGGGGCGCGGGGAGGTGCCCGCCCGGTCGGTCCGGCTGTCCGGTGCCGACCCCGCCCAGTCGGCCGGCGCCGGCGTGGACCCGGCCGACGCCTTCACCCCCACGCTCGACGGCGGTGTCCCGACGGCGAGCCGGCGGGTGCTTGCCGCGCCCGCGAGCCAGCACGTACAGCGCCACCACCCCGGGTTCGGGCCGCGCGGTCCGCACCTGTTCGTCGACGACGCCGAGCACCCGTACGAGACTCCCGCCGACATGCCGTACCACTGGATCCGGGGGATGCAGGTCGGCGGGCGGTCGCTCGTGTGGGGCGGGACATCGCTGCGGATGTCGCCGTACGAGTTCCAGGCACCCACGGTGGACGGGCATTCGCTGTCGTGGCCGTTGCGGTACGAGGAGCTGGCGCCCTCGTACGCCGTCGTGGAGAAGCTGATGGGCATCAGCGGGAACCGGGACGGGCTGCCCCAGCTGCCGGACGGCGTCTACTCGCGCCGGCCGGGCGCCTTGACGCCGGCGGAGCGCGACTTCCAGCGTGCGTACCGGTCTGCGGGCACCCGCGCGGTGGCGGTCCGGTTCGTCCCGGCCGAGGACGGGCTCGGCGGCTGGCCCCGCTTCACCATGCAGGGCACGGCGCTCGCGGCGGCCGAGCGGACCGGCCACCTGCGGCTGCGTCCGGACGCCGTCGTCACGAAGATCCTGGCCGACCCGTCGAGCGGGCGGGCGACCGGCGTCCGGTACCTCGACAACCGCGGTGCGGCGCACGACGCCCGGGCGCGGGTCGTCTTCATCTGCTGCGGCACCATCGAGACGGCGCGCCTCATGCTGAACTCGCGGGGACCGCGCCACCCGGACGGCTTCGGCAACTCGAGCGGTTGGTTGGGTTGCGGGCTCACGGAGCACCCGGTGGTCATGGCGGCCGGGGTGCTGACCGACTATCCGCCGGTGGCCGGGTACGAGTGGTCGGCACGCCAGTGCGGCCTGCTGATCCCGCCGCCGCGGCGGGGCCCGGCGTCGGTGCGCCCGTTCGGGATCTGGGTGAACCTGCAGCGGCTGGCCATCGACGGACAGACCTGGGGCATCGTCTCCGGGCAGGGCGAGCTGCTGCCGTACCGGCACAACCGCGTCCGGCTCGGCGCCGCCACCGACCGGTGGGGCGTCCCGGTCCCGCACATCGAGTGCGCCTACGGGCCCCACGAGGAGCGCCTGTACGGCGCGATGAAGGCCGCGGTGGAACAGGTCGCCTCCGCGGCCAAGCTGAAGATCATGGACGTGTCCGCCGAGCTGACCGTGCCGGGCCTGAACGTGCACGAACTCGGTACCGCGCGGATGGGCGCCGACCCGGGCAGCTCGGTCGTCGATGCCGACAACCGGTGCTGGGACAGCCCGAACGTCTTCGTGACGGATGGCGCCTGCTTCCCGTCCGCGGGCTGGCAGAACCCGTCCGCCACCATCATGGCGCTCTCCGTGCGTGCGGGTCGGCGGGCGGCGGCGCTCCTGCGCGAAGGGGTGTATTGAGCATGACGAAGCTGGTCGCCATGACCGGGGGCAACGGCCTTATCGGGACGGCCCTGCGCGCCGTCCTCCCGGCGCACGGCATCGAGTTCCGCGCGCTGGCGCGAACGCCGGAACGCGCCAGAGAGATCGAGGGTGCCCAGGCCGTCGTCGTCGGCTGCATCTCCGACTCTCGCGCGGTGGCCGAGGCCGCCGCCGGCAGCGGTGCGATCGTGCACCTGGCGCGGTCGACGCATCGCGTCGAGGACCTCTGCCGATACGACTATCCGGCGCTGCACGCGGTGATCGAAGCCGCCAACGGCAACGGGGCCGAGCTGCACTTCGCGTCCAGCCAGGCGGTCTTCGGCGGCGCCCGCACCTTCCCGCCGCCGCTGCTGGACGACGGCGCCCCGGTGCAACCGTCGACGGCGTACGGCGCCATGAAGGCCGCGTGGGAGTGCACGACGGCGGCCTCGTGCACCGTGCCACCGGTGGTGTACCGGCTCCCCATCGTCCTCCCCACCCGCCTCGCCGCGGGCGCGCCGTGGCTGATGTACGTCCTCGCCGCCGGCTTCTGCCAGGTGGACGTCGCCAACCGGAGGGTGGAGGTGCGACCGTCCGACGAAAGCTTCGCCCGCGGCGGGGTGAGCTTCGTCCACGTGGAGGACGTCGCCGAGACCATCGCGGCCAACCTCTTCCGGCCGGCGGCGCACGGGACCACCGCCATGCTGGCCGACGTCGAATACGTCGGCTTCCGGGAGCTGGGCGAGCTCTACGCGGCACTGGCGCGCGACGCCGGGTTCGCGGTCGACGTGGCGTGGGCCGTCCCGGCTGGTCGGCGCGAGCCGGCCGAGGGCATGTTCCGGTTCGACACCTCGGCGGCGACGGCCACACTGGGCTTCCACAGCCGCGCCGGCAAGGACCGCCTGTTCGCCAAGGCGGCCGAGTGGTTCACGGCGACGTACTGCCGAGCCACCCGGTGACCGGGTGCGGGGCCGCTGCGCTCTGGGCGAACGCGGCCTGACCGGGATCGCGCCGGGCCGGGCCGGCGCCTACGGTCCCACCATGGCCACCGCTGCCGCGTACGACGCGCACGCCGACTGGTACGACTCCTTCGTCAGCGACTCGTGGACCCACATGGACCGCGTCCGCGGCCTCCTCGGGGACCTGCTCGGGCCTGGCCGGGGGCTCTGCCTCGACCTGTGCTGCGGCGGCGGTGCGCACGCCGCGGCCATCGCCGACCGAGGGTGGACGCCGATCGGCGCGGACTGGTCGCAACCCAGCCGGGTGGTCATCGACACCCGCTATGCCGAGCGGGATCGCGCCTTCGCGGGACCGCCCGCGGGGGTGCGGGTCCGGGTGGGCGCCTGGCACGTCCCCCTCGCGGACCTGCTGACCGCCTTCCTCGACGCAGGTCTCCGCATCGACGCGACCGCTGAGTCGACAGCCAACGGCATCGCCGACCTGTTCGCCGTCCGGGCAGTCAAGTCAGGCTGAGCCGGCTAGATCTTGGAGGTCGACAACCCCGCCCGGCACGGCGGCACGTCATGCGTCGATCGAGTTCGTCCGTGTGGCCCTGCTGAGCCATCGAGCGATCAGTGGTTCGGCGTCGCCGAGGGTCGCGACGGTGTGGTGGGCGGCGGTCAGGTCGGCCGCGGCGTGGGTCGTGGTGAGGGCGACCACGGTCATCCCCGCCGCGCGGGCGGCGTGGACGCCGACCGGGGCGTCTTCGACGACCAGGCAGCGCCTCGGGGAGGTGTGCAGCAGGTCGGCGGCGCGCAGGTAACCTTCCGGGTGCGGCTTCCCCAGCCTGACCTGGGCGCTGTCCACGAGGACCGGCGGAGCCGGCAGGCCGCCCGCGCGCAGCCGATCCAGCACGACGGCGGCCCGGCCGGAGGTGACCACTCCCCACCGGTGGTGCCGGCGGGCGGTCAACACCGCCAGCGCGTCGGGGTACACCGGGAAGGCGTCCCCTTCGGCGGCCGTGAAGTCGCGCAGGAGGCGGTATTCGCCGTCGGCGTCGAGCAGCGGAGCGACCAGGGCGATGGTGTCGATGGGTCGGCGGCCGTGGGTGTGCGCCCAGACGAGCGCCGGGTCGAGGCCGCGGTGCCGGGCCCAGCGATGCCAGACGCGGCGATATGCGGCGGACGAGTCGACGAGAACGCCGTCCACGTCGAACAGCACGGCGGCCCCGTTGTCGGCGTGGGTGTCGGCGCCCGACCGACGGGCCGGCACAGGCAAGGGGTCCTCCCCAGCGAGATCAAACTCGTCCGATTTGGATCGTGACAGTGGCACGAGCGGTTGCGTAGGGTCGGCCGAAGGCACAGTGCCTAACGGGGAGGAGCACGTACATGAGGGTAAACCGCATATTAGCCACATTGGTGACAGCCGTTGCCGCGGCGGTGTTCGTCGGCGCAGCGCCGGCCCACGCCGTGGACAGCAACGTAAAGCTCCAGAGCAGGAGCGACGGCAGGTGCGCCGCCGTCAGCACCATCAACAACACGCTCATCCGGCCCGTCTGCACCTACAGCCAGACGCGCTGGCGTTACCAGCCCCGCAGCACCAGCCCCAGCGGGCGCCCGCTGGTGAAGTTCCAGAGCATCTACAACGGCGGGTGCATGGACACCAACGGCGGCTCCTGGACGGCGCGGGTGAAGTCCATCGCCTGCAACGCCGGGCCGAACCAGCTGTGGGAGCAGTTCTCGGTCTCCTCCGGCGGCCGCACGTACTACGTGTACAAGAGCTGGGGCGCCTGGACGCAACTGGGTCAGCACCTCTGCCTGCACGCCCACTCCGCTCACGAGGAGCGGCTGGACATCTGCGACACGACCTCGTACGACCAGCAGTGGACCAGGCCGGCCGCGTAGCCCGCACCGTGCATGGCAGGGCGGGCGCGTCCCGCCCTGCCATGCGCCGCGCTCGCGCCCGGCGGCGCCCAGCGTGGCCACCGCGCGCAGCCGGGGCCACGCGTAGCCGGGTCGGTCGAAATCGGCCGCCTGCACGTTGTGTCCGTTTAGGATGTGCCGGACCGTGTTCCCGTGTCGAAGGGGCCGTCCCGGTGTTGAAGATCAATGAGTGTGCGGTCGAGTGGCGGCTCGTCGACGGCGAGATCATCGCGCTCGACCTGGCGAGCGAGGAGTACCTCGCCGTCAACCGCACCGGCGCCGCGCTGTGGCCGCTGCTGGCCGCGGGCGCGACGGAGGACGACCTCACCGATCAGCTGGTGCGCGTGTTCGACGTGCCGGCGCCGGCCGCCAGCGCCGACGTGGCCACCTTCGTCGCCGGCCTGCGCACCCGTGGCCTGCTGACCGCCGCCCAGCGGTAGCGACCGGCGCCGGGGCCCTCAGGCTTCCGCGGCGCCAGCGGGTTCGGCGAGGATCGCGTCGGCGACCTCCGCCATGCACCCGAACGAGCGCGGGCGGCGCAGCCGGACCATCGGCAGGGCCGCCAGGCCCAGGATCAGCGAGAGGTTGCCGGCCACCGGTTGGGCCGTGCGGTGCGTGGCGAGGACGCCGAGGCGGTCGCGCGGCCGCACCACCTCGGCGCGCACGCCGCTGCCCCACTCGAGGACGACGACGCGGACGACAGGCGCGGCGAGGGTGTCCAGCGGGTCGAGCTGGAGGCGGTGGCGCTCCGCCCCGCGGACGGCCACGCCGGTGAGGCCGAGTGCGTCCGCCGCGTCGGGGCGCAGGTCCAGGCAGCGCGGACCGGCGTGCGCCAGACCGTGCCGGAGGTTGAGGTGGTCGTCGGTGAAGACGGCCAGGCCGGCCTTCATCGCCAGCCAGGCCATCGTCGAGGTCTTGCCGCCGCCGGCCGGCGCGAGGACCGCCACGACGCCGGCGGGGGTCAGCACCGCGCCGGCGTGCAGGCAGTCCCCGCCCTGTTCCAGGGTGGCGGCGCAGGCCACCAGCGAGAGCAGCGGATGGACCCGGGCGTCCGCGCCGGGCAGGGCAGGACCGGCCCAGCGTACGGCGTGGCCGCCGGCCGCCACCTGCACCGTCCAGCCGTCCCCGTCGAAGGCCACCCGCCAGCCCGCCCGCGGCGGCGCGCCCGGGTCCGTGCCCAGCGACACCGCCAGCTCGGGCCAGTGCTCTCCCGGCTCGTTGAGATAGCGGCGGCCGAACACCGCCGGATCCACCCGGAAGCCGTAGGCACCCGTGTCCACGCCGCCCCCAATCCTGATGACTTGAAACCCTATTTTTCCGGACGAAAATGCCAACCGTGGGTACTTTAGGGCTGCGGACTCCGACGAGATCAAGGACTGGTGCACGATGACGATGACCGACGTGCGGGACCTGGGACTGGACTGCGGCCGGCTGCCGTACGAGGCGCCGACGGTCGAGAGCCTCGGCTCCCTTGGCGACCTCACCAGGGGCGCCGGCCCGGGCAACAAGCCGATCGTGATGCAGACCGGCATCGCCATCCCCGGCATGGCCACGCCGACGCTCACCGTGGACATCTGACCGTCGTGCCCGCCCCGCCGGCGGCCCGCGAGGACGCCATGACAGCACTGCGGACGGACCTCGTCACGGCCGGTTGCGCCCGCGCGTTGACCGCGGCCGGCGTACCCCATCTGCTGTTGAAGGGTCCGACCACCGCGCGGTGGCTCTACCGGGACGGCGCCCCGCGGCGCTACGCGGACACGGACCTGCTCGTGCCGGTCGAGCAGTGGTACTCCGCGGCCGACGTGCTGGCGAAGCTCGGCTTCGTGGACGTCCGGGCAGGGCGTCGCGAGTCCGAGCGCGGGCACGCCACCAACCTCTACCGCCGGTCGCCGGCCGGTCTGGACGTCGTCGACCTGCACCACCGGCTGCGGATGACCCGCGACTCGGCGGTCACCTGGGACGTGCTGTCGCGCGACGCCGAAGAGACGATCGTGGGCGGCGCGCGCGTCCGGATGCCCGGCGCGGCGGCCCGGTGCGTCGTGCTGGCGCTGCACGCCGCCCAGAACGGGCAGTGGGGCGAACAGAGCCTCGCCGATCTGCGCCGTGCGCTCGACCAGGTCGAGCCGCAGGTGTGGCTGGACGCCTGGGAGCTGGCCGGTGAGCTGGACGCGCGGCCGGCCTTCCGGCTCGGCTGCCTGCTTGCCCGGCGACCGGCCACACCGGGCGCCGGCGAAGCCACCGGCGGCGGGTACGAGGCCGGCGTGTGGCGGGACACGCCGCTGCACCTGCGGCTGTGCGCCATCGGCGTGGCGTCGAGCGCGCACGAGCTGGCCGGCATCCTGGCGCATCGCGGCGCCGCCGACCGGCTGCGGTTCATCCTCGGCCGGCTGTTCCCGTCGCGGCAGGTGCTGGCGGACGTCTACGGCGCCCGCACGCCGGCCAGTCTTCCGCTCGGGTACGCGCGCCGGTACGCCCGGATAGCGGCCAACCTGCCCGCGGCGCTACGCGACGTCCGCGCCGCCAACCGGGCCACTGTCGACCGGCTGGGCTGAGCCGGCAAGCCCGACCGCGTGCCCGGCGTCGCGCGGGCCGGGGCCCTGCTGGGCGTACGCCGCCATGGTGAAGCCCGCGGCGGCCAGCTCGCCGGCGACCTCGGCGCGGGTGAACCGGTGGACGAAGTTGGGTGCCAGGTCGTCGCCGACCTCCACGGGGGGCCGGCGGCGCACCCGGCGGACGGTGTTGGCCACCCGGGCCGCCACGCGCTCCCGCCGGCCGCCGGACTCGGTCCGGCTCAGGAACGACACCGCGACCGGGGCGCCGGCGCGCACCAGCCGGCGGAGGCCGGTGAGCAGTGCGATCCGATCCCGCCGGCCGGCGACCAGCGTGTACGCTCCCCAGCCCACCAGCACGCCGTCGTACGGGCCGCCGTCGCCCGGGGCCTGGTCCCGGGGCAGGAAGCGCAGCTCGCCGCCCCGACAGCCGACCCGGTCGAGCAGGTCGCGGCCGTAGTCCACCAGCACCGGGTTGCACTCGTACCCGACGACCCGGTGGCCGCGCCCGGCCAGCGCCAACACCTCCCGGCCGCCGCCCGCGCCGAGGACCAGAAGGGAGCCGCCCGCCGGGAAGTGCCGCCCGACGAGCCTGTCCTCCCACTCGAAGAGCCCACCACGGTTGTACGCGTCGTCGCGGTAGGTGCCGGACGTCACGTACTTGGCGTGGTCGACCGCCTGGAGGTCCGGGCGGTCGAGCAGCCCGAGCCAGAGACCTGTGTGTACGGCGTCGCAGGCCGCCAGCGCGGTCCGGTACCGGCCGGCCCAGGCGTGGTACGACCGGACCCGGCGCGAGGCCGGCGCCCCCTCGGCGGCCGGCATGCCCTCGGTGGCCTTCATGCCCTCGGTGGCCTTCATCGCCGGACCGGGGAGCGGGCGGCCACGAGGTGGTGCAGCACCCGCCCGATCGCGTCGAGCGACTCGGGGTCGCACCGCTCGGGCACCTCGCCGGTCGTGTGCCGGTGCGGGTACGCCGGGTCGATCAGTAGAACGCTGGGGATGCCGGCGCGGCGGAGCGGGACGTGGTCGTCGTTGATCCGCCGAACCGGGCCGTGGAACCTGCCGGCCAGTCCCAGGTCGGCGGCGCCCGCGTGCAGCTCCGCCCAGAGCGCCGGGGCGTGGGCCGCCGAATCCGCCTCGGTCGCGCACCGCATTCCCACACCGCCGATCATGTCGATGACGACGGCCGCGTCCGGCCGCCAGCGCTCCCCGGCGCGCCGGCGCAGGGCGCGGGCGAACTGGCGCGAGCCGTAGAAGTGCTCGCCCAGGTCCTCACCGTCCCAGCACGCGATCAGCACATCGGGGCGCGGGCGGTCGGCGGACAGCACGCGGGCCAGCTCCAGCAGCACGGCGACGCCGGACCCGCCGTCGCTCGCCCCGGCGACCGGCTGCCCCCGCCGGAGCGGATCGGGGTCGAGGTCGGCAACCGGCCGGGTGTCCCAGTGGGTGCCGAGCAACACGGTGCGCACCGGCGGCGCGCCGGTCCCCCGGAGCCGGCCGAGGATGTTCGTCATCGGGTACGCGCGGCCGGCGCCGGCGCCGCGCTCGACCCGCTGCCGCCAGTCCTGCACGGCGAGCTCGTCGACGCACCGGCCGAGCTGGTCGAGGATCAGCCGGCGGGTCCGCTCGCGGGCCGGGCACCCGGCGGCCCGGGGACCGCTGTCGCACTGGGCGCGCAGAAGGGCGAAGGCCCGGTCCGGGTCGAAGGCGGCGCCGACGCCGGGTGGCACGGCGGAGGAGCCGGGTGGCACGGCGTCGGTGCCGCAGGGCGGGCCGACCGGCCGGATCGGTGCTCGCGGCTGCCGCAGCGCGATGCGCGTGTCGGCGACCGCGCGGCGGACGCCCGACCGCCAGGCCGCTACGGTCGCTGTCACCGCCATATCGTACAAAACACTCATAGCTCCGCCCCGCCCCGCCGGCATTCCGGTCGCTGCCAGCGGTGCGGGGCCTACCCGACCGCGACGGACGCCGCGCGGCCGGCCTTGAGCGCCGCGGCGGTCCCGACGGCGCGCCTGGCCTGGAAACGGGCCGCTTGCAGGGCCACGTCGTCGGGCGGGCCGGCGTGGGCCACGTGGGAGGCGCCGTAGGGGTTGCCGGACCTGAACTGGACGGGGTCGGCGTAGCCGGGCGGCACGATGACGCCGCCCCAGTGGTAGAACGTGTTGCCGAGCGCGAGGAGGGTGGATTCCTGCCCGCCGTGGGCGGTGCTGCCGGCGGTGAATGCCGAGTAGACCTTGTCGGTGAGCCTGCCCTCCTGCCACAGGGGGCCGGTGGTGTCGATGAACGCCCTGAGCTGGCTCGCCGGGTTGCCGAAGCGGGTGGGGGTCCCGAACAGCACCGCGTCGGCCCAGGCGAGGTCGTCCAGGGTGGCCTCGGCGACGTCGGCGGCGTCAAGCAGGTGCCGGCCCCAGGCGGGGTTGGCGCCGATCGCCTCCGGCGGGGCCAGCTCGGCGACCCGGCGCAGCCGGACGCGCGCGCCGGCCTTCTCCGCGCCCTCGGCGGCCGCCCGCGCCAAGGCGTGCACGGTGCCGGTCGCGCTGTAGTAGATGATCGAGGCGGTCACGGGTTCCACGGGTGGCTCCTTCGTTCGCTCGCGGGTTCCGCCCGGTACGACGACGCGCTCCCTCGTTTTGTCAGGCGACGCGTGGAGCTGACAGTTCGGTGCGCTGTCTCGTCGAACTGGAAAGGCAGGCGCGACCGAGGGAGTCGTCGACACCATGAGCACGCGACCCGAGCCGGGCGACGGCCGACCCGATGCCGGCCTGGGGGAGCGGCGTCGGCTGATCAATCTCGCGTACCGGCTCCTCGGCTCCCTGGCCGACGCGGAGGACGTCGTGCAGGAGGCGTACGCCCGCTGGTACGCCATGTCGCGGCAGCGGCGGGAGGCCGTCGAGTCCCCGGGCGGCTGGCTGACGACGGTCGCCAGCCGCATCTGCCTCGACGTGCTCGGCTCGGCACGCGTCCGGCGGGAGCGCTACGTGGGCGAATGGCTCCCGGAGCCGCTGCCGGACCGCACGGAGTGGAGCACCGGGCGGTCGGCCGGCAGCACTGCCGACCCGGCTGACCGGGTCACGCTCGACGAGTCGATCAACATGGCTTTCCTGGTCGTCCTCGAATCGATGACCCCGGCCGAGCGCGTCGCGTTCGTCCTGCACGACGTCTTCCGGTACTCGTTCGCCGAGGTGGCCGAGATCGTCGGCCGGACGCCGGCGGCGTGTCGCCAGCTCGCCTCGTCGGCCCGCCGTCGCCTGCGCGCGTCGCGGGCGCCGGCGCCGCCGTCGGCCCGCCACGCTGACCTCGTCCGGCACTTCAGGCGGGCCTGGGAAGCCAAGGACATCGACGCCCTCATCGGCCTGCTGGACTCCGGCGCCACGGCGACCGGCGACGGCGGCGGCCTCGTCAGCGCCGAACCGCGCCCGATCGAAGGCGGCGAGCAGGTCGCGCGCGTCCTCGTCGATGTGCTCCGCAGGACGGCCAACCTGGCGATCCTCGAGCGCACGGTCAACGGTCAGGCCGGTCTCGTGGCCCAGCAGGACGGCGTCACCGTGACGGTGCTGGCGTTCCGCGTCGACGGGGACCGGATCACGCACATCTGGGCGGTGCGGAACCCCGAGAAGCTCCGCCATTGGCGCGACTAGGCCCCGGCGGGGTCCGGCTGCTCGACGGCGGCCAGTTGCCGGCGCATGAGGTCGCGCTCCGGCTCCGTGCCGGCCAGGTCGAGCGCCCGGCGGTAGGCCGCGGCCGCCTCGGTGGGCTGGTCGGCCCGGTGCAGCAGGTGGGCGCGGGCCACCCAGTACGGGTGGTAGCCGTCCAGCAGGGGCTCGCCGGCGAGCTCGTCGAGCAGCGCGAGCCCAGCCCGCGGGCCGTCGCGCATCGCCAGCGCCGCGGCGCGGTTCACCGCGACGACGGGGGACGGGGCGAGCGCCAGCAGCACGTCGTAGAGCGCGACGATCTGCGGCCAGTCGGTCGTGGCGACGTCGGCGGCCTCGTTGTGCAGGGCGGCGATGGCGGCCTGGACGCCGTACGGACCAGGCGGTCCGCCGGTCAGCGCGACGCGGACGAGGTCCAGGCCCTCCGCCAGCATGGCGCGGTCCCAGCGACCGCGGTCCTGCTCGTCGAGCAGGACGAGCTCGCCGCGCGGGCCCGTGCGGGCGCCGCGCCGGGCGTGGACCAGCAGCATCAGGGCGAGAAGCCCGGTGACCTCACGCCGGGCGGGCAGCAGCCGGCGCAGGATCCGACCCAACCGGATCGCCTCCTCGGCCAGATCCGGCCGCTGCAGGCACGGGCCCGCGCTGGCCGCGTAGCCCTCGGTGAAGATCGAGTACACGGCCTGCAGGACGCCGGGCAGCCGCGCCGGCAGCTCGTCGGTCCCGGGGACCCGGAACGGGATGCGCGCCCGGCTGATCTTGTGCTTCGCCCGCGTGATCCGCTTGGCCATCGTCGCCGGCGGCACCAGGAACGCCCGCGCCACCTCTGGCGTGGTCAGGCCGGCGAGGAAGCGCAGGGTGAGTGCCCCGCGGTCCTCGGCCGGCAGGGCCGGGTGGGCGCAGGTGAAGAACAGCAGGAGCCGCTCGTCCGGCAGCTCGCCGTCCGCGTCGGCGGGCGGTACGGGGCCGGCGCGATCGATCTCCACCTGCAGCATGGCCAACCGGGCGGCGTACGCCTGGTCCCGCCGCAGCCGGTCGATCGCCTTGCGGCGCGCGGTCGTCATCAGCCACGCGCCCGGCCGCGGCGGCACCCCGTCGACCGGCCAGGACACCAGCGCCGCCTCGATCGCCTCGGCGGTGACCTCCTCCGCCAGGTCCAGGTCGCCGAAGCGGCGGACCAGGGCGGCCAGCAGTCGGCCGTGCTCCTCGCGGAACACGGCCGCCACCGACGCCGTCGGGCTGGTCGCCGGCACGCTCTCGCCGGCCGCCTCTGGGCCCATCGCGCTCAGCCCCCGAACTCGGCCACCGGCCGGACCACGACTGAGCCGTCGCCGCGCGCGCCGGGGCAGCGGGCCGCCCAGTCCAGCGCGGCGTCGAGGTCCGGCACGTCGATGACGTAGAAGCCGCCGAGCACCTCGCGCGTCTCGGCGAACGGCCCGTCGGTGATCACCCGCCGGCCGTCCGGCTCCACCCGTACCGTCGTCGCGGTCACCAGATCCGCCAGTGACTCGCCGGAGACGAAGATGGCGGCGTCCTTGACCGCCTTGTCGTACGCCATCCAGTCCTCGACGGTGCAGTCGGTGTTGACGCCGTTCCCGTCCATCGCTCCAGCGTTGATCAGCAGCAGGTACTTCACGATCCGTCTCCTGTCGGTCGTCGACCCCGTGCGGCGGCCGCCGCACTCCATCTCTACGGACGGGACCCGGCCGAATGGACACCCACCAGGAATTTCCTCGGACGAAACTCTACGACCGCGGCTTGCCCCCGGCCGGGAGATGGCCTCTACTTAGTGGAAACGGTTTTCATTCCAAGTGAGGAAGACGGGACATCGCATGCCGCCACCGCCCAGCCTGCCGGCGTCCACCCCCGTGCTGGTCGACCCGCGCCCGTCCCTGACGGTCATTTCAGGCTTCTGGCCCACCGCGACCTTCGCCATCGCCCGCGCGCTGCTGGCCGCAGACCCGTCGCTGCTCCTGGTCCGCCACGACATGTCCGCGGTCCGCGACGGGGTCATCCACCGCGTCGTGCGCACCGGCGCCGGGGTGCTGGAGGACGAGCCGGTCACGCTGGCGAGCGGTGGCGTGCCGGGTGCACTGCGCGACGACGTCGTGCCCACACTGTGCCGGCTCGCCCGCACCCTCCCCGGGCGCGACATCCTCCTGCTGGTCCCGGAGGTCGTCGAAGCACAGGCGGTGGCGTCGGCGTGCGCGCAGTGCACCAGCGACGGCGCGCCGATCGACGACCTCCTGCGGGTCGACTCCTACGTCACCGTCGTGGCGGCCGAGCACCTCATCGACGGGCTGGCCAGCACGGACGACCTCGCGCACCTCGGCATCCAGACCGATGAGGACGACCACCGCTGCCTCGCCGAGGTCATCACCCGGCAGATCGAGTACGCCGACACGGTCGTCCTCTGGGGCCAATGCCCCGACGGGGCCTTCGCCACCGCCCGGTTGTCGGTGCTGCTCCAGCGGATCGCCCCCTGGGCCAGCCACCTCACGGTCGGCGACCACGAGGTGATCGACGCGACCGAGTTGACGCGCCGGCTGCGGCACAGGCACCGGCACGATGCGGCGGTGCCCGACGTCCTGGCCCGGGGTGTCGAAGGGTTCCTGCTGGGCGTCCACGAGCCGGTGCCCGACTGCGGCGTGGTCTCGACCGTCTTCCGGACCCGTCGCCCGTTCCACCCGGACCGGCTCAACCAGGTGCTGCAGTCGGCGGCGGCCGACACGCTGCGCTCCCGCGGACACCTGTGGCTGGCAACCCAGCCGGACACCGTCATCGCCTGGCAGTCCGCCGGCGGTGGCGTGTCGATGACGACGCTGGGCCGCTGGCTGGTGGCTGAGCCGGACGCACGGTGGGAGGAGGTCAATGCCCACCGGCGGCTCACCGCGGCCCTGGACTGGGACCCCTACTACGGCGACCGCAACACGCATCTCGTCTTCATCGGCCTGCACTTCGACCCGGCGCGCCTGCACCGCCGGTTGGCCAGATGCCTGCTCACCGACGCCGAGTTGGCGAGCGGCGAGGAGAACTGGCGCGCCCTGCCCGACCCGTTCGCCGGCTGCTTCCCCACCGACCCGGGGGCCGCCGGGTCCGCGAATCGCCCCCACCGGTCCCACGGGTTGCGGTGATCACCCCCGTCGGGGGTGGGAGCAGGGTGGCGGCCAGGCGGTCGATGTCGGCCGGTGGCTTCGACCGCGATCAGTTGGTGCGTCGGGCGACCGGTTTCGGCGCGGCCGCCGGGCGGAGGTGCTCGGTGATCCGCAGAAACCCGTCTGCGCCATGGCCCTGCCCGATGACCCGGCGGGCGAGGCCCTCGGCCGCACGCATGACGCCGGCGTCGATGCCGTGCGCTTCCGAGGTGTGGATCACGTGAGCCATCGAGGAGGCGGCCGAGGTGATCGGGTTGTCCGCGCCGCCGAAGGTGCCCGATTCCAGGTCGTCGGCGGCCTGCTCGAAGATCGGCGGCAGGATCGCCCCGATGCCCGCCGCGAAGGGTGCCAGCTCGCGGGCGGTGATCCCCTCGGCCCGCGCCACCGCGAGCGCGTGCGCGTAGCCGGCCATCGCGGTCCAGAAGACATCGAGCAGTGCGATGTCGTACGCCGCCGCGCGGCCGATGTCCTCGCCGAGGTGGGTGTGCGTGCCGCCGAGCTGTGCCAACACCGGACGGTGCCGCTGGTATAGGTCGGCCGGGCCGCTGTGGAGGAACACCGCGGCCGGCGTCCCGATCGTCGTGGTCGGTGTCATGATGGCACCGTCCAGGTAGTCGATGCCCTGACTGTGCGCCCAGTCCGCGGTCTGCCGGGCCCGTTCGGGTGTGTCGGCGGTCAGGTTCGCCACCGTGCGCCCCGCGAGCGCCTCGGCGACCGGAGCGGGTCGCAGGACGGCATCGGCGGCGTCGTAGTTCACGACACACACCACGGTCAGCTCGCTCCCGGCGACCGCCGCCGCCGCCGATGGGGCGCCGACCGCCCCCCGCTCGACGAGTTCGGCGGCCCTGCCGGGCGTCCGATTCCAGACGGTGGTCGGCAGGCCTGCCGCCAGGAACGTGCCGGCCAGGGTCCTGCCCATCGGCCCCAGGCCGAGGACGGTGACAGACTTTCCGGTGGACGAGGACAAGGGACAACCTCCATGAATGGTAGGACGATGACGCGTAGTCGTGCCCGCGACCCGAACGTCTGCGGCGTGACCGCGGCGATCGCCGTGATCGACGGCAAGTGGAAGACGGCGCTGCTGTGGCTGCTGGAATCCGGTCCGCAGCGCCCCGGCGAGCTGCGCCGGCGGCTGTCGGGCCTGACCGAGAAGGTGCTGACTCAGGCCCTTCGCGAGATGGCGGCCGACGGATTGGTACACCGGCATGCGCATCCCGTGGTGCCGCCGAAGACCGAGTACTCGCTGACCGCGTTCGGCCGGGAACTGTCCGAGGCGCTGGCTCCGCTGGCCGACTGGGGCCATCGGCGCCTGGCGACGCTGAGCGACGGCGCACCCGTTACCTGATCCATCGCCACCTCACCTCGGGGAACCGGCGGCTCCGCCCGCCGATGACCACCCTCGCGTCCCGGGCGGCCGCTGCCAAGTACCCACAAAAAGGTGGCCGTCGGACGGGACCCGTCCCGTCGGGTGTATGCGCGCGATGGCGGGTACTTGATGGTGTCGCGGTGCGTCGCGGCCCTGGCGTGCCGCTCGGTCCCGCAGCGGATCGAGCAGAGAGGAGTCGATCATGGATCTGTCAGCGACCACGACCATCCGCAGACCGGTGTCCGAGGTGTACGCGTTCTGGCGCCGCCTGGAAAACCTGCCGACGTTCATGGCGCACCTCGAGGAGGTGCGGACGACCGGTGAACGGACGAGCCACTGGACGGCGAGCGCGCCGTTCGGCCGCACGGTGGAGTGGACGGCCGAGGTCACCGAAGAGGTGCCGGACGAAAAGATCCGTTGGCGGTCGACCGACGGGGCCGACGTGCCGAACACCGGGGCGGTGTTGTTCGTGCCGGCGCCCGATGGCGTCAGCACCGAGGTGCACGTGCTGCTGGCGTACGACATTCCCGGCGGCGAACTCGGCAAGGCGGTCGCGAAGTATTTCGGCGAGGAGCCGCACCAGCAGCTGGACGACGACCTGCGCAGGTTGAAGCAGGTCATGGAGACGGGCGAGGTGGTGCGCTCCGACGGCGCCCCGTGGGGCAAGCGCGCCCGCAAGGAGTTCCCGCAGCGGCCCGCGATGCCGTTGTCGGCGGCGGAGCTGGCGAAGGGGGTCGAGGCATGAAGGCGGTCACCTGGGCCGGTCGCAACAAGGTCGAGGTCCGTGAGGTGCCGGACCCGACCATCCTGAACGCGCGCGACGCGATCGTGCGGATCACCTCCACCGCGATCTGCGGCTCGGACCTGCACCTGGTCGACGGGTACGTGCCGACGATGCAGGACGGTGACGTGCTCGGCCACGAGTTCATGGGTGAGGTGATCGAGGTGGGCTCCGGCGTCGCCCCGGAGCGGCTGCGGGTGGGCGACCGGGTCGTGGTGCCGTTCCCCATCGCGTGTGGCGCCTGCGGGGCGTGCGCGGCGGAGCTGTACTCCTGCTGCGAGAACAGCAACCCCAACGCCGGCATCGCGGAGAAGATGTTCGGGCACCCGCTGGCCGGGATCTTCGGCTACTCCCACCTGACCGGCGGCTTCGCCGGCGGGCAGGCGCAGTACGCCCGGGTGCCGTTCGCCGACGTCGGCCCCTTGAAGATCGAATCCGAGCTGACCGACGAGCAGGTGCTCTTTTTGTCGGACATCCTGCCGACCGGCTACATGGGTGCCGAGATGTGCGACATCCAGCCCTCGGACGTGGTCGCCGTGTGGGGCGCCGGGCCGGTCGGGCAGTTCGCCATGGACAGCGCCCGCATGCTCGGCGCTGCCACCGTGATCGCGATCGACAAGGAGCCCTACCGGCTGCGCATGGCCGCGGAGGCCGGCTACGTCACGATCAACTTCGACGAGGTGGACGTCCGATCGCGGCTGCTGGAGCTGACCGGCGGCCGTGGCCCGGACAAGTGCATCGACGCGGTCGGGATGGAGGCCTCCCACGGCAGCGCGCACATCCACGCGTACGACCGGATCAAGCAGGCGGTCCGCGCGGAGACCGATCGGCCGCACGCCCTCCGGCAAGCGATCACCTCCTGCCGCAGCGGTGGCATCGTGTCCGTCGTCGGGGTGTACGGCGGCTTCCTGGACAAGTTCCCGGCCGGCGCGTGGATGAACCGGTCGCTGACGCTGCGTACCGGCCAGTGCCACGTCCAGCGGTACATGGAGCCGTTGTTGCGGCGCATCGAGAGCGGGGAGGTCGACCCGACCCGGATCATCACCCACACCCTGCCGCTCGACGAGGCGCCGCACGGTTTCGAGATCTTCAAGAACAAGCAGGACGACTGCGAGAAGGTCGTGCTCAAGCCCTGAGGTGCTGCGGGGCGCCCTGGCGGTGGCCGGCCCGGTGCCGGCGCCGCCAGGGCGCGCGTCGTCGACTCGTCCGGTCTCGCCAGCGTTGATCGCAATTGGCGCCGGGGCCGTACCCCACCACGGCGGGAGACCCCGGCGTGAGGTGGAGGACGCGATGCGCAAACTTGTACTGACCCTGGCCGCAGCGGTCGGGCTGGCGCTCGTCGCGGGGCCTCCCCTCGCCAGCGCGAAGGACGGCGATGACGACCGCGGCCGGCCGGCCGGCGGCCGACCGTTCGAGCTGGAGATCGACCCGGAGCTGGACGCCCGGTTCGGGCCGCGCCGGATCAACGCCACGCAGGCCGCGGACATCATCGTGGCGGCCCTGCCGGGAGCGCGCGTGACGGAGGCTGAGCTCGACGAGGACAACGGCCGCCCCATCTGGGAGATGACGTTCGTGTTCGGCCGGAGCGAGGGCGAGGTCGACGTCGACGCGACCACCGGGGCCATCCTGGGTTAGGCGTTTCATGGGGTACGCCCAGACAAGATCGCCTTCGGTAGAGTCGGCGGCAGGCTGACGGCGGAGGGGAACTGCGATGTATGAGTCGTTGGACCACTGGCGGGCGGTCGACGACTACTTCGTGGCCGCACTGGTCGACGAGGACGCCGCGCTGGTGCACGCGCGCCGGTCCGGGCGCGACGCCGGGCTGCCGGCGCACGAGGTGGCGCCCAACCAGGGCGCCCTGTTGTCGCTGTTGGCCCGGTTGGGCGGAGCGCGCCGGATCCTGGAGATCGGCACGCTGGGCGGCTACTCGACGATCTGGTTGGCCCGCGCCGCCGCACACGTGACGACCCTCGAGGTCGACCCGGGGTATGCGGAGCTCGCCCGGCGCAACCTCGACCGGGCCGGCGTCGGGGATCGCGTGGACGTCATCGTCGGCGCGGCGGTGGACAGCCTC
This sequence comes from Pilimelia sp., assembly GCA_035634075.1. Taxonomy (GTDB): domain Bacteria; phylum Actinomycetota; class Actinomycetes; order Mycobacteriales; family Micromonosporaceae; genus DASQDS01. The sequence goes on from DASQDS010000727.1 coordinate 50,900, forward strand.
GCCGACCTGATCGCCCGCCGGGTCGACCCGTACGACCTCGTCTTCATCGACGCCGACAAGCCCAGCAATCCCCGCTACCTCGAGGCGTCGCTGCGCCTCACCCGCCCCGGCAGCGTGATCGTGGCCGACAACGTCGTCCGCGGCGGTGCGGTCGTCGACCCGCACAGCGCCGACGAGCGGGTCCAGGGGGTGCGCCGGTTCCTCGAACTGGTCGGCACGGACCCGCGGCTCGACGCGACCGCCCTGCAGACCGTCGGGTCGAAGGGCTGGGACGGGTTCGCGGTCGCCTTGGTGCGGTAGTCGATGGCGGGGCTGCGGGCCGGCCGGGACCGGCCCGCAGCTCAGCTGTCTTCGCGGGTGGCGTCAGAACACCGTTCCCGTGGACCAGATGGCGAACATGTTCGGGTCGTGCCTGTCGTACCTGCAGTAGATGACGAAGTTGGAGTCCGACTGCAGGCCCAGCGTCTCCACGTTGGGACTGGCGTTCCGGCAGCGGTGACGCGTATTGCTCGCCCACACCGCCCGGCCGTAGCCGGCGGTGTAGAGCACCAGGTTGCCGTCGTGCTGGAACACCAGCTGCGTGGCGCCGGATCCGTTCGTGCCGGTCGCCCACCGGGGGCGGTTGCTCTGGTCGTAGATCACCAGGTTGCCGTCGTGCTGCAGGGTGAGCCGGGCGCGGCCGAAGTACCAGCTGCGCCCCACGTCCAGCCACTGGCACATCACGGACATGGTCATCCGCACGCCTTTGAACGTCGTCTCCCAGGAGGGGCCGGGCCCCCCATAGCAGTACGGCTCCGGCGGCGCGGCGTGTGCCGGCGCGGCGAGGCCCGCACCCAACACCGCCGCGGTGGCCAGCGTCGCCGCGATCCGAACGATCCTGATCATCAGAACCTCGTTCCGGTGGCCCAAATGGGATACATCTGGAACGTGGAGCCGTTGTACAGCCTGCAGTAGATGACGAAGTTCGAATCCGCCTGCAGGCCGATGGTCGTCGCCCAGGCTCCGCACGTGTGGCGGGTGTTGCTGGCCCACACCGCTCCGCTGTACCCGGACCGGTAGAGCACGAGGTTGCCGTCGTGCTGGAACAGCAGCTGGGTGGCGCCCCTGCCCTGCGTGTTCGACGCCCACCGGGCCCGGTTGCTCCGGTCGTAGATCACCAGGTTGCCATCGGTCTGCATGGTGAGCCGGGCGTTGCCGAACGTCCAGCTCTGTCCCCTATCCAGCCACTGGCAGGGGAGGGACGAGTGCACCTGGACCCCCTGGTAGGTCAGCTGCCTGGACGAGCCCTGTCCGCCTGGACACAGGCTCGCCGGTGGCGCCGCCTGGGCCGGTGCGGCGACAAGGCCGGCGCCTGCCACGGCCGCGGCGAGCAGCAGCGCCACGGCCCGGATCGATCTCATCATGCTTTTCCTCCACGTTGGGCGTCCACCGATGCGTCTTCATCGAAGGCGCCCGGAGATCAACGGGCCAGGACGCGGGGGCGGACATTGAGCCGGACGTTGAGCCGGACGTTGCCGTAGCCTTGGCAAGGTCAACGGGGAGGTTCTCCGCTATGGAGGACGAGTTCGCAAGGCTGCTGCGGCATCATCGCGTCCGTCGCCGGCTCACGCAGGAAGCGCTGGCCGAGCGGGCCGGCGTCAGCGCGCGGTCGGTACGGGACATCGAGCGCCGCCCGGGGCGGGCCCCGCGCGCACGGACCGTCGAGCTGCTGGCGTCCGCGCTGGAGTTGGGCGGGGAGGAGCGGACCCGGTTCCTGGACGTTGGCCGGGCGATGTTCTGGGCCGGCCAGGTCCCGGCCGCGCCCGGCTTGGCGGGACCGTCCCGGCCGGCGGAGGCCTGGACGGCGTGCCACCAGCTGCCGAGCGACACCGTGGATCTCGTCGGCCGGGCCGCCGAGCTGGCCGTACTGGACCGGGTGCTCGATCCCACGGCAGCCGGCACCGCGCTGGTCACCGTCTCCGGGCCGTCCGCGATCGGCAAGACGGCGCTCGCGGTCCACGCGGGCCACCGGTTCGCCGACCGGTTCCCGGACGGCCAGCTCTACGCGTCGCTCGGCGCGGGCGACGGCGACCCGGCCGACCCGGCCGACGTCCTCGCCCAGCTGCTGCGCTCGCTGGGATTGGACGGCGCCGCCTTACCGGCCGCGGTGGAGGCACGCGCCGGGATGCTGCGCGCCCGGCTCGCCGGTCGACGGGTGCTGCTCGTGCTGGACGACGCCGCCGGGCACGGTCAGGTGCTGCCCCTGTTGCCGGCCGGTGGTGCCGCGGTCGTGGTGACCAGCCGGGCGCAGCTGACCGGGCTGCCCGGCGCCGTCCCGGTCGACCTGCCACCGCTCGGCGCCGCCGCGGCGTTGGACCTGTTGTGCCGGGTGGCCGGCGCGCACCGGGTTTTGGCGGACCCGCCCGCGGCCGACCGCCTGGTCGAGGCGTGTGGTGGCCTGCCGCTGGCCGTGCGCATCGCCGGCGCCCGCCTGGCCGCCCGGCCGCACTGGCAGATCCGCGTGCTGGCGGAACGCCTGACCGACGAGCGCCGGCGGCTGGACGAGCTGGGGCACGGCGATCTGGCCGTACGCCTGCCGTTGCGGGCGAGCCGCCGGCGGCTCACGCCGGCGGCCGCACGGACGTTCGCGCTGCTGGGCGGCTTCGGTTGGCGGACGTTTCCCGAGTGGACGGTTGCCGCGGTGCTGGACGCCCCGCCGGCCGTGGCAGGCCCGGTGGTGGAGGAACTCCTGCAGGCGCGCCTGGTGGAGGAGGCCCCCGATCCGGTCGACCAGCCGCGGTACCGGTTCCACGACATCACCCGGCTGTACGCCCGGGAGTGTCGGGAGCGGGAGATCAGCCCGGCTGACTGGGCGGGCGCGGTCCGCCGAGCCGCCGCCGGCTGGCTCGCCCTGGCCCGGTTGGCCGGGGCCCGGTTGGGCGGCGAACGGTTCCAGCTCGACGACCCCGGCGTCCGGGCCGCGGCCGCCGGCGACGACGCGGCCGCCGTGCATCGCCCCGTCGAGTGGTTCGAAGCGGAGCGCGGGACGCTGGCGGTGCTCGTACCGGCCTGTGTCGCGGTAGGGGCCGCCCGCCTGGCCTGCGCGCTGGCCGGCTGTGCCGCCGACTTCTACGGGCTGCGGGGCCACCACGAGGACTGGCAGCGGGTGACCCGCGCCGCCCTCGCCGGCAGCCGGCGGGCCGGCGACCGCCGGGGCGCGGCGGCGATGCTGCGCAGCCTCGGCACCTGCCTGGTCGAGTGCGCCGACTGGGCGCCGGCGGAAGCGGCCCTGTGCGAGGCGCGGGCGCTCGCGGAGGAGGCCGGCGATCAGCTCGCCGCCGGCCTGGCGCGCACGGAGCTGGGTTACCTGTTGAGCCTCACCGGCCGGCTCCGCGAGGCGGAGGCCGAGTTGGGGGCGGCCGCGGAGATGCTGCGCCGGACCGCCGACGGGACGCACCTGGCGACCGTCGTCGCGGTGCTCGGGTGCGTGCAGCGGCAGCGGAGCGCCACCCGCGGGCCGCGCGATGCCGTCCGGGCCGCGCTCACGCGCCTCGACCGGGCGGCGGACGCGGCGGCCGGTGGCCCTGCCCGGCGGGTGGTGGCCCTCTTCGAACGGGTCGGTGACCCGCTCGGCTTCGCCCGGAGCCTGCGCCCACTCGGCGACCCACGACCCTGATGGCAGCCGTGGCCGCGCTCACGTCCGCGCCGTCACACCCAGCGAGCTGACAGCCGGGGCGATCGTCAGGAGACTCCGGCGGTGCCGGTCGACCCTGTTCACGTACGCGGCCGGCGGCGCCGGCCGGCGGGCGTTCGCTCCCACCGCTCGCGACAGCGGGGTGCGGCAGGCCAAGGCGTGCCTCAGGTGCCGCAGAAGGTGCGGTAGGCGCCGAAGTCCGGCGGGGCGGGGGCGGCGTACCGCTCCAGGCCGGGGCGCTCGTCGTAGGGGGCGGTCACGGCGTCGAGTAGTTGGTCGAGCGGGCCCAGGTCGCCGCCGGTCGCGGCGGCCAGGGCCTCCTCGACGAGGTGGTTGCGGGGGATGTAGACGGGGTTGACCCGGTCCATCGCGTCGGCGTCCGGGCCCAGGGCGCGCCACCGCGCCACCCAGTCGTCGACCGCCGCCGGGTCGAGGAACAGGCGACGGGTGGGCTCGGCGTCGCCGCGCGCCGCGTCCGCGAGGGCGCGGTAGACCGACGTGTGGTCCACCCGGCTTTCCTGGAGCAGGACGAGCAGCTCGTCGACGAGCGGCGAGACGACGGCGTCGTGGAGGCCGTCGGGCAGGCCCAGCTTGGCGCGCATGCCAGCTGACCGGGCGGCATCGTACCGCCGGCCGAAGCCGCCGAGTGACTCCAGCGCGAGCTCGACGGCCCGCTCCTGGTCGTCATCGAACAGGGGGAGGAGGGCCTCGGCGAGCCGGGCGAGGTTCCACTGCGCCACGAGCGGCTGGTTGCCGTAGGCGTAGCGCCCGTTGTGGTCGATCGAGCTGTAGACGGTGGCCGGGTCGAAGGCCTCCATGAAGGCACACGGCCCGTAGTCGATGGTCTCGCCGGAGATCGTCATGTTGTCCGTGTTCATGACCCCGTGGATGAACCCCACGAGCATCCACCGGGCCACCAGCGACGCCTGGGCGGCGACCACCGCGTCGAAGAGCGCGAGGTAGGGGCGCCCGGCCTCGCCGGCGCGGGGGTGGTGCCGGGCGATCGCGTGGTCGGCGAGCCGGCGCAGGAGGCCGACATCGCCCGTGACCTGGGCGTACTGGAAGCTGCCGACGCGCAGGTGGCTGCGGGCGACCCGGGCCAGCACCGCACCCGGCAGTGGGGTCTCGCGGCGCACCGCGCGCCCGGTCGCGACCACGGCCAGGGACCGGGTGGTGGGGATGCCCAGGGCGTGCATGGCCCGGCTGACGACGTACTCCCGCAGCATGGGGCCGACAGCGGCCAGGCCGTCGCCGCCGCGCGCGAACGGCGTCCGCCCGGAGCCCTTGAGGTGCAGGTCTCGGACGGTGCCGTCGGCGTGGCGCAGCTCGCCGAGCAGCAGCGCGCGGCCGTCGCCGAGCCGCGGGACGAACCCGCCGAACTGGTGCCCGGCGTAGGCCTGCGCCACCGGCGTCGCGTCGCTGGGCACGGCGGTGCCGACGAGCAGGCGCACGCCCTCGGGGCTGCGCAGCCAGGCCGGGTCCAGGCCCAGCTCGGCGGCCAGCGGCTCGTCCAGCACGAGCAGCCGCGGGTCGGGCGGCTCCTCGGCCCGCCAGGGCACCGCCAGCTCCGCGAGCTCGCGCGCGAAGCGGTTGCCGAGGGCGACGGGGGGTGCCGGTGCGAGGCTCACACCATCGAGCGTACGTCGGCACCGGCGCGGGTCACCGCCTGATGGGCAGGCGGTGGGACGTCCAGGTGGCGCCGCCGTCGCGGGTCAGCCGGAAGTCCGGCGCCGCCGCGTCCACGTACCCGGCGATCATCGAGTCCGCAGCCACGAACTTCCATACGAAGCCGTCCGGCGGGGTCACGTCGGCCACGCGGGTGGCCGTGCCGTCGACCGTACGGTAGACGCCGCCGCTCGGGACGGTCAGCCAGTTCACCGTCGCGGAGGTGGCGTGCAGGAACGTGCCGATCCCGCTGGACGGCGCGTCGAGCGCGCCGCGGCGCTGCCACGTCCGGCCGCCGTCGGTGGAGAGCACCTGCTGCCTGGGCCAGGACCGCAGCGCCGGGCCGGCGTCGGTGGACGGGGGTACGCCGGCGTCCGGCTCGTCCGGCGGCGGCGGCACGCAGACCGCCCACCGCGCCCCGTCCGGCGCCACCGACAGCACGGAGTACAGGGACCCCTCGCCGGGTAGGCCGGCGCACGGGTCGGCCACCGGGGTCCAGTGCCGCCCCCGGTCCCGCGTCTCGTACCACCTGCCCGGCGAGCCGTTGTTCCGGGCGCCCATGACGACCGCCCGATCGGCATCGACAGCGGCGATCTCGTAGATGTCGCTGAAGCCGGGCGGCTGGGCGGGGGCGCGCACCGGGCGGCCACCGTCGCGGGCGACGTACACGTGCGGCCCCAGCGTGAACCACGCGGTGCCGCCGGCCACGTCGCTGTCGTGCTCGCTCTCCGACCAGTCGCGGCCCGGGTCCAGTCGCCAGGTCCGCCAGGTCCGCCCGCCGTCGGCGGAGCCGCCGACCCGTACGCCGTCCACCCAGAGGTGCTGGGCGTCAGCGGCGAGCAAGCCGTTCCCGCGCGGCGCCGGCCCGACCGCCCGCCAGGTCGCCCCGGAGTCGGCGCTGCGGAACACCGTGTGGTGGGAGCCGGTGGGGTCGCACCCCTGCGCACCGTCCTCGCACGTCGAGATGAGCGCGTACAGCCCGCCCGCTCCGGTGGCCGCCAACCCGTCCACCCGGCTGCCGAGTCCCGGCGCCGAGTCCCCGTCCGGGGTGGGCTGCGCCGTGGGTGCCGGCGGCTCCGAGGCGGTCACCCGCGCGGGACGCCGCTCGGCGCCGGTGGCGATCGCCGCGCCGAAGACGGTGACCACGACGGCCACCGCGACGCCAGAGGTCGCGAGCCGCTGGGTACGCCGTCGCCGGCGCGCCCGGATGAGGCCGAACTCCGGCGGCTGTGCCTGCGGCTCCAACCACCGGCGCAGCTCGATGAACCGCGAATGCAGGTCAGGCACTGCGTTCCCCTTTCACCATGGGCTCGTCGGCCAGCAGGCGCGCCAGCGCGTCCCGTCCTCGCGACAGCCGGGCCTTGACCGTCCCCGGTCGGCAGCCGAGCCGGACGGCGACGTCCGCCACCGGGAGGTCGGCCAGGTAGTGCAGCGCCAGCGCCTCCCGCTGGTCGAACGGCAGTTTGCGCAGGGCGGCGAGCAGCACCACCCGGGAGTCCGTCTGCGCGTGTGCCGAGACCGGCGGCTCCTCCTCGGCCAGCCGGGCGAAGACCCGCCGGCCGATCCCCGCCCGCCGCCACCGGGTGCGGACGACGTTGACGGCGACCCGGTAGAGCCATCCCTGCGGGTCGGCGACCACGCCGCGCCGGCCGGTGAGGCCCAACGCGCGGACGAACGCCTCCTGCACCGCCTCCTCGGCCTCCGCCCGCGAGCCGGCGACGGCGGCCACCAGGGCGACCAGCCGGTGATACTGGGTGGCGTACACCTCTTCCCAGCCGGCCTCCACGCACTACCCCCAAGATCGTCTGGCCGCGCGCCGGTGAACCACCGTCGCGTCACGACAACGACGAACGAGCGCCGGAAAAGGTTGCGTGGGTACGCTGTCCGGGCGGTCCGGCATGCGGGCGTCACCCGCCGGGCGGTGGGCGGTGGCGCGTAGCCTCTCCAGGTGTGCTGGGCGCGGGCGGGGAGGACCTCTGTGGCTGACGCCGACGACGTTCGCCGCCTGGCGCTGGCCCTGCCGCACGTGGTGGAGATCGAGAGCGACGGCTTCGACTTCCGGGTGGCCGACAAGGGCTTCGTGTGGTCGTACCCGGAGCGCAGGCCGGGCCGGCCCCGGGTGATCCGCACAGACATCGCGGTCCTCTTCGTCGGCGACGAGGCCGAGAAGCAGGCCCTCCTGCTGGGCGAACCCGAGCTGTTCTTCACCACCCCCGGCTACGACGGCTGGCCACTGGTGCTGCTGCGCCTCGCCGAGGTCAGCGTCGACCGCCTCCGGGAGCTGGTGACCGACGCGTGGCGGATGCGCGCCCCGGAAGCGCTGTCAAACGACTAACCCCACCCCCCGCCCCCGCCCCCCCTGCGATCTGGGTCCCTGGGCCACCTTTACGGGGGGTCACGGGACCAAGATCCGGTTGGCCGTTGGAGTATTCGTGCCCGAGGGCTCGCCGGACTGCCCGATAATGACGGTGTCGCGGCATTT
>DASQDS010000728.1:0-2446 GCA_035634075.1 Pilimelia sp.
GGCTCGGCCGGTCCCGGGCTCGGCCGGTCCCGGGCTCGGCCGGTCCCGGGCTCGGCCGGCGTGGCGCAGGCCTCACCTGGCGGCCCGCCCGTGGGCGGCCGGCGGCGTTAGGGTGGCGTACATGACGAGCGCGCTGCGGCGCCTGGCCGTCGTCCGGCCCGGCGTGGTGGATTACCGGGCGGCCCTGGCGGAGCAACGCCGGCTGCACGAGGCCGTCGTCGCCGGCGGCGAACCGGACACGGTGCTGCTGCTCGAGCACCCCAGCGTCTACACCGCCGGCAAGCGCACGAACTCGTGGGAGCGACCGGTGGACGGCACGCCGGTCGTCGACGTCGACCGCGGCGGGCGGATCACCTGGCACGGGCCGGGCCAACTCGTCGGCTACCCCATCGTGCGGCTGCCGGATCCGGTCGACGTCGTCGCGTACGTGCGGCGGGTCGAGCAGGTCCTCATCGACGTGTGCGCCGAATTCGGCCTGGCCACCACCCGACTTCCCGGGGACAACCACAGCGGTGTCTGGGTGCCAGCCGACGACAGAGGGCCCGACCGGAAGGTCGCCGCCGTCGGGATCCGGGTGGCCCGGGGGGTCACCATGCACGGCTTCGCCCTGAACGCCGAGCCGGACCTGGCGCACTTCGACCGTATCGTCCCGTGCGGCCTCGCCGACGCGGGCGTCACGTCGCTGTCGGCCGAGCTCGGCCGGCGGATCACGGTGGCCGACGCGCTGCCGGTCGTCGAGCGGCACCTGTCGACCCTGCTGGCTTGAGGTCCACCGGGCCGGCCTGAGCCTTCCCGTGGGGGTGAGGGGGCTCACGCCGCCGCCACCGTGAGCCGCGTCGCGTCCCGTCGAAACGGCGACCTTTCGGGCGTACGCTCGGTGGCGTGACCGTTGCTTCGGAGGGCCGTCGGCTGCTGCGGATCGAGGCGCGCAATGCCGCGACCCCGATCGAGCGCAAGCCGCCGTGGATCAAGGTCCGGGCGACGATGGGCCCGGAGTACACGGAGCTGCGGGGCCTGGTCGCGCGCGAGGGCTTGCACACGGTGTGCCAGGAGGCCGGCTGTCCCAACATCTACGAGTGTTGGGAGGACCGCGAGGCGACGTTCCTCATCGGTGGCGACCAGTGCACCCGGCGGTGCGACTTCTGCCAGATCGACACCGGCAAGCCGGCCGAGTTCGACGCCGACGAGCCGCGCCGGGTCGCCGAGTCCGTGGTCACGATGGGCCTGCGCTACGCCACCGTCACCGGGGTGGCCCGCGACGACCTGCCCGACGGCGGCGCCTGGCTGTACGCCGAGACCGTCCGCCAGATCCACAAGCTGCTGCCCGGCTGCGGCGTCGAGCTGCTGATCCCGGATTTCAACGGCGACGCCGAGCAGCTCGGCGAGGTCTTCGGCGCCACGCCCGAGGTCCTCGCCCACAACGTCGAGACCGTGCCGCGCATCTTCAAGCGCATCCGGCCGGCGTTCCGCTACGAGCGCTCGCTGGACGTGCTGACCCGCGCCCGCGCCGCCGGTCTGGTCACCAAGTCCAACCTGATCCTGGGCCTCGGCGAGGAGCGCCACGAGGTCTCTCAGGCGTTGCGCGACCTGCACGCGGCGGGGTGCGAGCTGATCACCATCACGCAGTACCTGCGGCCCACCCCGCGCCACCACCCGGTCGAGCGCTGGGTGCAGCCGGCGGAGTTCGTCGAGCTGGCCGCCGAGGCGGAGGCAATCGGCTTCGCCGGTGTGCTGAGCGGCCCGCTCGTCCGCTCGTCGTACCGCGCCGGCCGCCTCTACAAGCAGGCCGTCGAGGCAAGGGAAGGCGCCGCGGCCTGAGCCGCCCGGGCTGCGCCCTCGGTCAGCTGGCAGGTCAGCCGGCCGCGCTGGCGGCCCCGGTCAGCAGGCCCAGGCGGCGGGCGACCGCGGCCGCTTCCATCCGGTTGCCGACCTGCAGCTTCGCGATGATCCGCGAGACGTGCACGCTGGCCGTCTTGGGCGAGATGAAGAGCGCCTCGGCGATCCGCCTGTTGCTGTGCCCCTCCGACACCAACCGCAGCACCTCCACCTCGCGGGCGGTCAGCAGCTCCCCCGCCGCCTCGCCGCCGGCCGCCCGGCCCCGCACGCCGACCCGCCGGGCGAGCACCTCGGCGGTGGCCAGCATCGGTGCGGCCTCCAGCCGGTCCGCGATCTCAGTCGCCTCCGCGAGCGCCTCGGCCACCGCCGCCCGGTCACCGGCCGCCGCGGCGGCCGAGGCGGTGGAGAGCAGGGCGCAGGCCAGCTGGTACGGCTGGCCGTCCAGCCGCCACGCCGCCACCGCGGCCTGCCAGGCCACGAAGCGGGCGGCGGGATCGTCCTCGGACGTCTTCTCGGCGGCCACCTGCGCCGCGTTCGCCAGATCTGCCGGCAAGGCCGCCGGCGTACCCGCGGCCAGCTCCCGGACCCGCGCGCGCATCACCGCGTCGCC